>NZ_BCUY01000021.1 GCF_001591465.1 Cytobacillus firmus NBRC 15306 | reverse complement strand
CATTAATATAACACAAGTGTATTAAAAAAACAATTGGTGCTATAATATATGTATGCCAAAAAAAGTTGACCATGAAAAACAAAAAAAAGTATTAGCAAAAGCAGCATGGCGGGTGATTAAAAAGGAGGGCATTGAAGGGGCTTCTGTCCGGAAGATAGCAAAAGAAGCTGGTTTATCAGCAGGCTCACTGCGCCACTACTTTTCAAATCAAAGTGAGTTATTGGCTTATTCCATGAATTTAGTTTCAGAAAGGGTGAAAACAAGAATTCAGAATGCAGCATTTACAGAGGATCATTTTGAAAATATGATACTGGTGCTTGGCGAGCTGCTTCCTTTAGATGAAGAACGGAGATTGGAAATGGAAGTCTGGATAGCATTTAATATTAAAGCTCTTGTTGACCCGAATCTTGCTGAACTTAGCAGCCGCGTATATGATGAAATGAAGGAAGGTATCCGTAAAGTCATTGAGGGGCTGAAGTTAAATGGGATATCCAGGTCAGATTTGAATGCAGGAGAAGAGGTGGAACGTCTCTATGCCCTGGTTGACGGTCTCGCCCTCCATGCAGTGATGAATCCCGATCATTTTACTGAAAGTAAAATGAAAGGGATTCTTAGAACTCACTTGTTATCATTATGCTAATAATGAATCCGATAAAACGGCTGAATTTTTCAGCTATTTTTTTTATTTTTGCCTTTTATCGAATGCCGGGACTAATCATCCAATATCATTAACTAAACGTTTAACTTTTTCCTGCAAGGGTACTGAAAACCAAAGAAACTGATTCATTGAAAGGATGATAGATTTGCCGCCATCACTCAATATAAAGATAAATGGTATAGAAATGAAGGCAGAGCAAGGTCAAACCGTTTTGCAGTTATTAAATGACAGCTCGATCGAAATTCCACAGGTCTGCTTCCATCCCAGCCTGGGAGCAATAGAAACCTGCGATACCTGCATTGTTTCCGTTAATGGAGAACTTGTACGGTCATGCTCCACAAAAATTAAAGATGGAGACGTAATTGATACCGTGGAACCTGATGTAAAACAGGCGCAGACCATTGCCATGGATAAGATTCTCTTTAATCATGAGCTGTATTGTACGGTTTGTGATTATAACAACGGGGGATGTGAAGTACATAATACGGTTAAGGCGATGAAAATCAATCATCAAAGCATCCCTTTTGATCACAAGCCATATGAAAAGGATGAATCTCATCCATTTTACAGATATGACCCGGATCAGTGCATTCTTTGCGGCAGATGTGTGGAAGCCTGTCAGGATGTTCAGGTTACTGAAACCCTTACAATTGATTGGGAGAGGGAGAGACCAAGAGTTATCTGGGATAATGATGTGCCCATTAACGAGTCCTCCTGCGTATCCTGTGGACACTGTTCCACTGTTTGTCCGTGTAATGCCATGATGGAAAAGGGAATGGAGGGGGAAGCCGGTTTTCTGACTGGCATTGCCAAAAACACCCTTCGTCCAATGATTGAAATCACTAAAAATGTTGAAACAGGATATGGATCCATCCTTACTATATCCGATATGGAAGCTGCTATGCGGGAAGAGAAAATTAAAAAAACCAAAACGGTCTGCACATATTGTGGTGTCGGCTGCAGCTTTGATGTATGGACAAAAGGCCGGGAAATATTGAAGGTGGAGCCTCAGGCGGAAGCGCCTGCTAATGGTATTTCTACATGTGTCAAAGGGAAATTTGGTTGGGATTTTGTGAATAGTGAGGAACGTTTAACCAAACCGCTAATCAGGGAAGGCGATTCATTCCGTGAAGCGGAATGGGACGAAGCTCTTGATTTGATTTCAAGAAAATTTTCGGAAATTAAAGAACAGCATGGTCCAGATGCATTGAGCTTTATTTCATCATCTAAATGCACCAATGAAGAATCGTATTTAATGCAAAAGCTTGGCAGGGCAGTTATAGGAACGAACAATATTGATAATTGTTCAAGGTATTGCCAGACTCCTGCAACTGTAGGCTTATTCCGAACTGTGGGATATGGAGGGGATGCAGGTTCAATCGAAGATATTAAAAACTCCGAATTAGTGCTTATTATCGGTTCCAATACATCTGAATCCCACCCGGTTCTTTCCACCAGGGTGAAACGATCCCAGAAACTTAACGGCCAGAAAGTAATCGTAGCTGACTTGAGGGAACACGAAATGGCAGAGCGTTCTGATCTGTTTGTGCGCCCTAGAGCCGGTACTGATATGGTATGGCTTTCTGCCATTACGAAATACATTATAGATCAGGGATGGGCGGATGAGAAGTTTCTGCAGGAAAAAGTGAATGGGCTGGAAGTATTTGTATCAAATCTGGAGAAATATACGCTGGAATTTGCAGAAGAAACAACCGGTATATCCAGAGACAATCTAATCAAAATGGCAGAAATGATTCATGAAGCCAATAGTGTTTCTGCATTATGGGCAATGGGTGTCACACAGCATCTTGGAGGCAGTGATACAAGTACAGCCATTTCGAATCTGCTGCTTGTAACCGGCAATTACGCCAAGCCTGGTGCAGGTGCATATCCTTTAAGGGGCCATAACAATGTGCAGGGGGCAGGAGATTTCGGAAGCAGTCCTGATAATTTGCCTGGTTATCAAAAGGTGTCAGATCCTGATGTGAGAAAGAAGTTCGAAAATGCCTGGGGTGTAAAGCTTCCTGAAAAAGCCGGAATGAATAATCACGAGATGGTAGAAGGAGTTCATGAGGGGCAGCTGAAAGCGATGTATCTGAAAGGCGAAGATATGGGCCTTGTGGATTCAAACATTAATTATGTGCAGGCAGCATTTGAGAAGCTTGATTTCTTTGTCGTGCAGGATATCTTCCTATCCCGTACAGCTGAGTTTGCAGATGTTGTTCTTCCTGCAAGCCCAAGCCTGGAAAAGGAAGGAACATTCACGAACACAGAGAGGAGAATTCAGCGTCTTTACCAGGCCTTCGAGCCGCTTGGGGATTCGAAGCCGGATTGGGAGATTATCATTGAAGTTGCCAACCGTTTGGGAGCGGGCTGGACATATACACACCCAAGCGAAATAATGGCCGAAGCAGCTAGACTTATGCCGTTATACGCAGGTGTTACTTATGATAGATTGGAAGGATACAATAGTCTGCAATGGCCAGTCGCTGAGGACGGAACTGACACTCCGCTCCTCTATACGGAAGGCTTCCCGTTCCCGGATGGCAAGGCAAGGCTTTTTCCGGTAGATTGGACTCCTGCTCTTGAATACCCAATGGAATATGATATCCATGTCAATAATGGGCGTCTTCTGGAACACTTCCATGAAGGCAATATGACCTACAAGTCAAAAGGAATCACCTCGAAAACACCGGAGGTTTTCCTGGAGGTATCACCTGAATTAGCCGAAGAAACAGGGTTGAAGGACGGCACGCTTGTCCGCCTGACTTCACCGTACGGCAATGTTAAAGTTAAATGCCATATAACGGATAGGGTTAAAGGAAAGGAAGTTTATCTTCCAATGAATGATAGAGGCGAGGCTGCCATAAATTTATTAACAAGCAGTTATGCCGACAAGGATACTGATACTCCCGCATACAAGGAGATAAAGGTTAAGCTTGAAATTTTGAGTGAAGAAGGGATCAATCCGCTTCCAAGGATCAATCACCGCTATGGCAATCCAAAGCCGCAGATTGGTGTAAACGTGCAAAAGAAATGGGCAAGAAAAGATTATATTTTCCCGGGAGAAATGGTGAAAAAGGAGCGGAAGCAGCATGGCTAAAGCGATTAATAACATCAAGCGTTTTGAATTAACCCCAGAGGATAAACGCAAAAAGGACCTGGAGGAAGTGGAGAATGCCCTGATAGATAATAAGGATTCCATTCTTGAGCTTCTGACAGCAGTAGGCCATATGCATGATCGGGGAGTTCTCTCATTATTGAATGGACTATTTGGACAGGGAGATAAAGTATTGAATGTACTTGTTAAAGCTTTGGATAAACCGGAAGCTACAAACACAATTAAAAACCTGCTGCTGATGGTTGGAACCCTCGGTACCATTAATGTCCGGCAGCTTGAGCCCTTGCTGTTAAAGTTAAATTCCGGTATTGCAAGAGTTGCGGAATATAAAGAAACGGATGAAAAAACAAGCTATTTTGACCTTGTTAAGGCATTGAAAGATCCAGAAGTCAATCGGGCAGTTACGCTTCTGATTACCTTCTTAAAAGGAATGGGCGAAGATACAAGCGAAATGGAAAGGAACACCCAGCTTCCCGAAGATCAGAAAATGCACAAAATGGAAAAAAACGAAAGAGATGTTCCTCCCAATAAAAGAGAATGATAGCAAGCCGGTGACCGATATTCGGGTCACTGGCTTTTATTATGCTATAAAATGCATATAGGTACATAGACTCGATTTTTGCCAATATTATCTTATAAAACAAATAAATAGCAGAATTTTGTGGAAAAATGGAAAATCATGTACTAGAATTGGAATATAAGATAAATAAATAGGTGAAACCCAATACATACATCATTTGAGAAGGTATTAGAAAGAGGGTAATAAAGTGGGCATCATAAATGAAAATAGTTTCATTGAAACAGTCCACATGAAAGGGTTGCAAATCTCCCTGATTGCTTCGGGGGATGGGACAGAGGTTATTTATCATAGGCTTGAACCAGGTATAATGTGGGGGATTGAGCCACAAAAAGGCTGGGAAGCACTAGAGTATTTATGTGTACTTTCAGGAGAATTAATTCTTAGAAGTGGACATGAAACCAAGACCATAAAGACAGGGGATTCATTTTATAGGGCACCAGTAGTGGAACATCATGTATTTGAAGCTGCAGATACCACTGAATTTCTTTATGTCACTTCAAGACCAGTGTTTTTTCATTATAGTAAGGTAACAAAGGAAATGATGGAGTTATCAATCTCGATTGAAGAAAAAGATGGATACACGAGAGATCACTGTCAAAGAATTAATAAACTATCTATGCTAGTTGGAAAAACATTGGAGTTAGATTCTAAGCAACTTGTAAACTTAAATCTAGCTTCCTTTCTCCATGATGTCGGTAAGTTGCGCATACCACTGGAAATATTGCAAAAGCCCAGTAAACTCACTCCAGAGGAATGGGAGATAATGAAGAAACATTCCACTTTCGGAAGGCAAATACTAGAGGAAACCGGTCTCCAGATCTTGATCGATGCAGGCAAAGTAGTCGAGCAGCACCATGAAAGATTTGATGGAAAAGGATATCCTCTTGGGTTGAAAGGCAGCGAGATTTCCATTGAAGCCTCAATAATTTCAATAATTGATTCTTATGATGCTATTACGTCTGATAGAGTATACAAAAAGGGCAGGAGCAAGGAAGAAGCTAAAAAAGAATTATTGAATTACCGAGGAACCATGTATCATCCTGAAATACTTGATGTTTTCCTTGAGCTGATAGATCAAATTTAAAATTAATGGAGGAAAAAAATGAAAAAGTTAGGGTTTATATTAATGGCAATATTTTTGAGTGCCGTTTTAGGGGTTAAAACCTCAGAGGCTGCATATTTACCGGAGTATGATAAATATGTCGAAGTTTCCTATGAAGATGCAAGAAAGATTGCTGATATGCTGGGATTGAAAGATATCCCATTAGGAGAGGAAACAGCAAGGTTATCATTTGAAATGCAAGAAAATTTAATTGCAAAAATTGAAGTGATACTTAAAACTGAAATAGATCATTATTATATATGGTTAACAGTTGATGGGAAGCCTGTTTTAGGAATTGACCCTCCAGTTCCATTGTATAATTAACTAATCTGAAGTGAATAATTTAGAGGGTGTCCATGCTATTGGGACACCCTCTTTTTTAATCTTCCGCCCCTGAAACGATTCTTTCCGAATGAGAATAAACATTAAAAGCCTGGCCGCGAATAAAGCCAACTGCTGTAATATTTAGGTCTTCAGCCAGCTTGATGGCTAAATCAGTCGGTGCTGATTTTGATAGAATGATGCCAACTCCAATCTTGGCGGCTTTTAGCAGGACTTCCGAAGAGATTCTGCCGCTGAATGCAATGACTTTATCCCTTACAGGAATCCTGTTTTCAATGCAATACCCAAGGATTTTATCCAGAGCATTATGACGGCCAATGTCTGTTCTGCTGACAATCATTTCATCAGCAGAAAATAAGGCGGCATTATGTACTCCTCCGGTTTCTTGAAAAGTCTGACTGCCATCCTGAAGCTGTTTCATATAAGAGATGCACTGGCAGGGAGACAAGGTCAGCTTTGATGTAGAAGTTCTGGCTGTCCTGGCATCATTGTGAAAATAAAATTGCCTGCTCTTCCCGCAGCATGAACCAATAAACCGCTTGGAGTGGAACTCATGGCTTGCAGTAGATGTTTGGGTATGCAGCTCCACATATGCAAATCCTTTGCTTTCATCTATTTGAATTTCCTTGATTTCTTCAAATCTCCGGACAAAGCCTTCAGAAGCCAAAAAGCCGATTGTTAATTCCCGAATATTCTCCGGGCTGCAGACCATTGTTGCGAACTCTTCTCCATTTAGATGAATCGTGAGAGGGTGTTCGGAAACAATTGAATCTTCTGCTTCCTGCAGGACTCCATTCTGAAATCTGACAATTTTTCTGCTGCTTTGAATATTCATAATTTTTCCCCCTAAAACCTTTAGACTAACAAAATATTAGCATATAATTTCAGTTAAACAAGATATTTAGATTGTTTAGTTTGACAATAATTGTATTAATTGATTTACTTATTAAAGTGTATACGGACTTGTATAAGTGATATTATACATGAAATAAGGGTATATGAGGGCTGGAATATGAACAAATATGAAGCTGAATTCAGTAACTTAGTGCGTTCCTTCCGAAAAAAACATATGGGCAAAGGACCAAGCAAGGTTAGGACTACTTTCTGCAAAAATTGGGCTATATGTGAAATGGAAGGTAATTTATCTCCTGTGGAAAAGTTTATAGCGAGTGCAGACGAAGGGAAGCAAATGCTTCGCGCTGCCAGAACAGAGATGGTCAAGGAAATGTACAAAAAAAACCGGCCGGCAGAGATGGAAGATTTTTTGCAGGCGCGGCTAATAGACCTTTTTGTGGATATTGACATAGAACGGGATTTTGGAATGTTAGTATTTGTATTCGATCAGGATATTCAAAGCAAGTTTATGGAATAAAAAGACTGAAATCTGGAAGATATATTCTGGATTCCAGTCTTTTTTATTTTTCTGGTATCCTGCACACAACTCACGTTGGATATCTTCACTGTGCAAAATAGGGAATTATGTCATATAAGACTGACGAAAAAAGGGGTTTAATGTCACGTTTGAAATATTTTTGTAATATTACTCTAACAAGTCTGTCAAATAAGGATGGTATAATCCTCCATGGAAAGACACATTTACTAGAGACTTAACCTGAAAAAAAAATATACATAGATAAAAAGTTTTATATACGGTATTTTAATAGACCGAGTACATATTAGAAAGCAGGGTAATGACTTTGAAAAAAAGGCTCCTCGTTTTAAATACGACAATTATTCTTGGGCTTGGAAGTGCTTTTTCAATCCCGGGTGTAAATGCTGAATCAATTAAAAAGCTCGAAAATCAAAAAAGCCAAATCCAGCAGCAGCGTTCCAACTTGCAGGCTACACTGGCCGAAGCTGATAAGGAACTGGTAACTGTACTAAAAGAAATTGCTGAGTTAAATACTAAAATTGCTAAAGTTGAAAAAGCAATTGAAGATAATAATAAATTAATAGCAGAAACGGAAACTAATATTGCCAGCACCAAATCCGAAGTAGATCAATTGAAGGCGGAAATGGCAGTCATCGAGGAAAGAATTGAGAAGAGAAGTGCTATCCTGAAACAGCGTGCACAATCTTTTCAGGAAAGCGGCGGAACAGTTGCTTACCTGGATGTTCTTCTTGGCGCTTCCAGTTTCAGTGATTTCGTTGACCGTGTCGGGGCAGTAACTACATTTGTTCAGGCTGACAAACAATTATTGGAAGAACAGGAACAGGATAAAAAAGCTTTTGAAGAAAAGAAGGCTGCAGTGGAAGAAGAGCTAGCAGGATTAACAAGCATGATGACTGAATTAAAAGGCATGCAGGCTGCTATGGAAGAGCAAAAACAGCAAAATAGCTCATTAATCCAGCAGTTAAAAGAAAAGGAAAATTCTATTGCTGATAAAAAGGCAAAGCTGCAGAGTGAAGATGTTAAATATGCATCATTGATTGCTGATATCGAACAAAGCATTGCTGCGCAAACAGCACCAGTACAGGATGTTGCATATACTTCAGCATCATCAGGCTCTTCATCAGCAGTAGCGGGTTCATCTTCAAAAACAAAAGGCTCAGCTGCTGTCAGCAAGAGTAAACCTGCTGCCCAGAAATCAAAAGGGTCCAGTGCTTCTGCTCCAAAGCCAAGCGTCAATGGCGGAAGCGCAATTAGCATAGTTACAACTGCAGGCAATAAATATATCGGCAATTCAGTTTACGTGTTCGGCGGCGGAAGAAATGCTTATGATATCGCTAATGGAAGGTTCGATTGCTCAGGTTTTGTACATTGGGCATTCTCCCAGGCTGGAATTAGTGTAGGAGCAAGCACAGATTCTCTTAAATTTGCCGGACGCCAGGTGTCAGCAAGCGAGATGAGAGCGGGAGATCTTGTTTTCTTTGATACCTACAAAAGGGACGGCCATGTAGGCATTTACCTCGGCGGCGGTAAATTTATCGGTTCCCAAAGCTCTACCGGTGTCGCTATTGCTAATATGTCAAGCGGCTATTGGAAAACTAAATTTAACGGCCGTGTTGTAAGAATAATAGAATAGTGAAATGAACCTGACTGACATGTGAAAACGTGTCAGTCAGGTTTTTTTGTTATGATCCTATTTGTGTTCGAAGCAGGTCTCTGGTTCGGACTCAAAATATGAGATTTGCTCATTTTGTGTCATAAGTAGATTCAAGTTCGGACACAAGATGCATGATTTGTTCAATTTGTGTCAGAAGTAGGCTCAGGTTCGGACACAAGATGCATGCTTGGCTCAATTTATGTCAGAAGCAGGCTTAGGTTCGGACACAAAATACGGGATTTGCTCCTTCTGTGTCTGAAGTAGACCCCTGGCCCGAAACCAATCTCCAAGATTCCTGCTCCTCACAATTTCTCCATCTCACCCTCCCCCCTCAAAAACAACATAATTTTTAATAAATTCAAAATATTTTATTGATTATTACAATTAAGCATGCTTAAATAGTAAATAACAAATAACTTATCAGATATGTGATGTCTGCAAAGGAAGGGGGAGTGAGTATGAATGTTAAAAAGATCTCAACGCGCAAAATTTCTGAGATTGCTGCTGAGCAAATTGAAGAAATGATTGCCAAAGGATCCTTTAAACCTGGGGATAAGCTCCCTTCAGTAAGAGAGTTGTGTGAATTATTTGGTGTCGGACGGTCAGCTGTCAGAGACGCCCTAACCTCTTTGCAGGGCAAAGGGATTGTGCAAGTTAAGCAGGGGGAAGGCACTTATATAACCCGGTTTGATTCTTCCAAGCTGTTTCACAATCCCCATTTGCATCCCGACATTAAAGACATCCAGGAGTTGTTTCAGGCAAGAAAGATGGTGGAAACAGGGCTTGCTGAAATGGCTGCTGACAATCGTTCGGAAGAGGATTTGGAAATGATGAAGAGGCTTATATCCGATGAAACGATCCATGGCTGGGAGGAGGATTATAAGTTTCATATGGCAATTGCCCGTGCAGCAGGCAATAATATCCTCATTCAATTTGTCCAATTCATTTCTGAAACATTAAAAAAGTCCATGATAGACTTTCACCATTATCTTGAAACAAGGTCTGACATGGCGAGAAAGATTGAGGAGCAGCATCAGGAAATCTATTTGTCTATTAAAAATAAAGAGCCGGATCAGGCACATAAAAACATGTCTGACCATTTGGAATTGGTTGAGAAGCTATTGCAGTTGAGTATCCTTCAGGAGCAATGATGTTTTATTGAATATAATTAGAAACCTTGTTTGTTATTACGAAACAAAAGGCGGTGGATAGGTTGATTGCAGCAGAGTCGATAAGTACTTTAAAAACTTTTTTTAGAGAAAACCAGATAGTTCATAACGAAGCTTCAAGCCTATTTGGCAATTCAGGAGATGTGGTTGTTTCTCCGGAAACTGAAGAAGAAATTGCAGCTTTGCTAAAGCATGCAGATTCGAATGGTTTAACTATCAATATTATGGGCGGCGGCACAAAACGGGGGTTCGGTGGTTTAATTGAAAAAACGGATATTCTTCTGTCGCTTGAAAAATATACAGGGATTGTCGAACACACGCCTGGTGATATGACTTTAACAGTAAAAGCCGGAACTCGCTTTAAAGACCTTCAGGATTACCTGGCACAGCATAATCAAAAAATATCTCTCGATCCCTATTGGCCAGAAAATGCCACAATAGGCGGGATCATTGCAGCAAATGAAAGCGGACCCAAAAGGTTGGGGTATGGTTCAGCCCGTGATGCAGTTATTGGTTTAAGGACTGTATACCCGGATGGAAAAATAATAAGATCCGGTGGAAGAGTCGTAAAAAATGTGGCCGGCTATGATATGAATAAACTATTTATTGGGGCGATGGGCACACTGGGTGTCATTTCTGAAATTACCTTAAAGCTTCGACCTATACCTAAATGCGAGAGCCTGGTTCTTATTTCCTTTCCAAAAGGAAATCTGGCGGGAATTAAAGCTTTTGCAGTGAAGGTTTTGGATTCTATGATTGAACCTGTATCACTTGAACTGCTGAATCCGGCACTTTCTGATAAGCTTGCCGGAATAAATGCTTACACTTTAGCGATGAGTTTTGAAGATGTGGAAAGCTCTGTCCGATATCAGGAAGAATTCGTGAGTAATATGCTGCCTGATGATGCGGAATTGCTTATAAGTCCAAAGGAAAAAGCGGATTTGTTTTGGCACCGGTTTTACAGGCACATCCCAAATGGGTTAGATGGGGAATTGCCAATTCAAACAGAAGCCTCCCTTAAAATCGGAACTGTAAATCTTGAAGCTTTGAGCGTGTTAAATGAAACGGAACTGCTCCAGGATCAATTCAATGTAGAAATTGAATCACATGGAGGTCTTGGCCACGGATTGAGTCAAGTAACCATAAGAGGTGCAGAGTCTGATGTCGCCAATGCCGCTGCACAGGTACGGCAAATTGCTGAAAAAGCCGGCGGCTATGCAATTGTCAAACATCTGCCTTTCGAGCTGCGGAAAAAAGTGGAGGTATGGGGGAATAAACCTTCTTATTTCTTTTTGCTACAAGGCATTAAAACAAAGGTGGATCCAAATAAAACATTAAATCCAAACAGATTTATAGGAGGGATTTAAATGAGTGTGCGGGAACTCGATTTAAAGCAAGAACCGCCATGTACATCAGGATTGGGAAATTATTTATGGAGCGATCCGCCCGATGAAAAGAAATGGGCTGACTGTGTCCATTGCGGCATGTGTCTGGAATCTTGCCCGACATATGAACAGACTGGCCAGGAACAGCATTCCCCAAGGGGGCGTGTTCACTTAATCAAATCTGTGGCTGAAGGGAAGCTCCAAGTAAATGAGCAATTCATGGACCCGGTGTTTCAATGTCTGGATTGCCGCGCCTGCACAACTGCATGCCCGGCTGATGTCGATGTTGGCGGTTTGATTGAAGAAGCACGGGGCCAGATTCGTCAGGCGATGCCATTGACAGGTGTAAAAGGAGCCATCAGCAAGTTTTTTCTTCATGATCTTTTCCCGCACCAGAATCGCTTAAATACGCTCGGAAGCCTTCTGAGATTCTATCAAAAAAGCGGAATGCAAAAAGCCATCCGGAAAACGAAATTAATCAATGTCATGCCGCAGCACCTCGTAGATATGGAATCAATCATGCCTGAAGTGAAAGAGCCTGTTAAAAAGAAATATAAAGACGTAAAAGTAATAAAAGCAACAGGGGAGACAAAGCAGGAAGTTGCCATGCTGACCGGCTGTGTAATGGATGTCATGTTCAGTGATATTAATGAATCCACCATCAATGTACTGACCAGGAATGGAAATGATGTTATCATTCCGCAAAACCAGACTTGCTGCGGAGCCCTGCATGTTCACGCGGGAGACCGTGATATGGGCAGGAAGCTGGCAAAGCAGAATATGGAAGCATTCAAAGACTTTGATAAAGTGATTGTTAATGCTGCCGGCTGCGGGTGCATGATGAAGGAATACGCAGAATTATTTAAGGAAGACCCGGAAATGCATGCAAAAGCGGAAGAGTTTTCTGAAAAGGTAGAGGATATTTCAAAATTTCTTCATGAAACAGGCTATGAAAAGCCAAAGGTTGAGATGAACACTAGAATTACGTACCATGATGCCTGCCATTTAGCGCATGGACAGGGGATCCGCCAGCAGCCGCGCGATATTCTCCTTGATATTCCCGGTGTTGACATGGTTCATATGCCTAATTCAGACCGCTGCTGCGGAAGTGCAGGAATCTATAATATTACAAATCCGGAAATGGCCAATGCGGTCCTTGAAAGCAAAATGGAGAATGTTCCCGATGATGTGGAAATGATCTCGATGGGTAATCCCGGCTGTATGCTGCAGATGGCAATGGGAGTACAAAAATACGGCAGAAACCAGAAAATCGTCCATACAGTCCAGCTACTGGACTGGGCTTATCAAAAGGAAGACCTTATTCGGGAGGGAGAAGAGTGAAAGCAAAAGACCGGGTTAAATCAAAGGACAAACACATCTTAAATTTGGCTGATATTGTTGGCGGTGCCCGTTCCATCCTTTACCTGAAAGAAGATCTTGTTGCCTATGACTGTGATGGCTTTACAATCCATAAGCATTTGCCGAAGGCCGTCGTTTTTCCAAAAAACACCCAAGAAGTGGCGGAGATTATTAAATACTGCTCTGAAAACAATCTTCCCTTCCTGGCAAGGGGAGCAGGAACAGGGCTGAGCGGCGGAGCCATACCGCTTAATGGAGAAATAATCATCAGTATGGTCAGGATGAAAAAGCTTATTAGCGTAGATCTGGAAAATCGCCGTGCCGTTGTAGAGCCTGGATTTGTCAATCTGAAACTCACCAATTCCATATCTGACAAAGGTTATTATTACGCACCAGATCCATCCAGCCAATATTGCTGTACAATTGGGGGCAATGTCGCAGAAAATGCAGGCGGTGCTCATTGTCTGAAATACGGAGTTACGACAAACCATATTCTTGGACTTGAAGTGGTCATGCCTAATGGCGACATAGTGGAAATTGGCAAAGACGGTATTCCGGATGCTCCCGGATATGATTTGCTTGGTCTTATTACAGGCTCTGAAGGGACCCTTGGCATTGTGACAAAAATAACAGTCAGGGTTCTGAAAAACCCTGAAGGAAAACAGACTGTTCTTGCCTACTTTGATCGGGTTGAAGATGGAAGCCAGGCTGTATCGGACATAATATCTGCTGGTATTGTGCCGGCAGCACTTGAAATGATGGATAAAACTGCAATTGAAGGGGTGGAAGCTGCTGCTTTTCCGGTAGGCCACCCAAAAGATATCGAAGCAGTTCTCCTGATTGAAGTGGATGGAATTGCTGCGGGAATTCAGGAACAGATTGACCAGATCCTCGAGGTATGCCGAAAGAGGAATGTCCGTGAAGTGCGGGCGGCCGGAAGTGAAGAGGAAAGAGCCAGATGGTGGGCGAACCGGAAGACAGGCTTTGGTGCTATGGGAGCCATTTCTCCTGATTATCTGGTTCAGGATGGGGTTATCCCCCGAAGCCGGCTGCCGGAGGTTTTAAGCAGAATCAATCAGATTAGCAGTGAATCGGGCTTGAGGATTGCGAATATTTTCCATGCAGGAGACGGTAATCTTCATCCCCTTGTTCTTTTTGATGCACGGAAACCGGGAGAATCAGAGAAAGCGCTTGAAGCTGGAAGCCAATGCCTGAAAGTATGTGCGGATGTTGGAGGGACTATTACTGGTGAACATGGCGTAGGTATTGAGAAACGGGAAGAAATGCGATTTGTGTTCACAGAAGAGGAAATCGCTGCCCAGACAGACATCCGGGAAGTCTTTAATCCTCATAATTTGCTGAATGCAGGAAAGCTGTTCCCATCGCCGGGCAGGTGTGCCGAAGTTAAAAAAGAGATGAAGGCCCAGGCAATTTCATAAGAAGTTCCCAGCCTTTCCAGGTGAAAGGCTGGCATTGAAATTAAAGAAGAAAAAAATTGTGTGAAAATTATTGAAAATCCTTTTGAATACATGCTATTATTTTTTTAAGAGAAAGTCAGAAACGCCGTTTTGTAATAAGAAACAACGGGAATAAAAAGCAGCAATCCAAGGAGGAAATGAATAATGGAGAATTATGTGAAAACAGGAAGCCTGCAGGTTGCAAAGGAGCTCTATGAATTTATCAATTCTGAGGCTCTGCCGGGAAGCTTCGTTGATCAGGAGCAATTCTGGTCAGGTTTGGAAGCGCTTATAAATGATCTGACGCCTAAAAATAAAGCATTGCTTGCGAAGCGTGACGAAATTCAGCATAAGCTGAACACTTGGCACAGGGAAAACCAGAATTTTGATTTTAATAGCTATAAGTCATTTTTAGAAGAGATCGGCTATCTAGAGCCAAAAGCCGAGGATTTTAAAATTACTACAGAAAACGTGGATGAAGAAGTAGCTGTGAAGGCCGGGCCGCAATTGGTCGTTCCAGTTAATAACGGGAGATATGCGATCAATGCTGCAAATGCCCGGTGGGGAAGCTTGTATGATGCACTTTACGGCACAGATGCAATCAGTGAAGAAAACGGTGCAAATAGGGACGGCGGATATAATCCTGTAAGGGGAGAAAAGGTTATTGCGTTTGCCAGGGATTTCCTTGACCAAACCGTTCCTCTTTCAAGCGGTTCTCATAAAGACGCTGTACAGTACAAAGTTGATGAGGGGAAGCTGGCAGTTGTTCTGAGCAATGGCGAAACAGCAAATCTAAAAGAAGAAGCAAAGTTTGCCGGATACCAGGGAGAGCTGGATCAGCCTTCTGCGGTACTCTTAAAGAATAATGGCCTTTATTTTGAAATTCAAATTGACAGAAGCCACCCAATTGGAAAAATGGATGATGCCGGAGTGAAGGATGTTTTACTTGAAGCTGCAGTTACCACAATTATGGACTGTGAGGATTCAGTAACAGCAGTTGATGCTGAAGACAAGGTCCTTGTATACCGCAACTGGCTCGGTTTAATGAAGGGTGATCTTTCCGCAGCCTTCACAAAGGGCTCTAAATCAATGACACGTACATTAAATCCCGACCGTTCATATGTGTCTGCTGAAGGGAAGGAGTTTTCATTACCTGGACGCTCGTTGATGTTTGTAAGGAATGTCGGACATTTAATGTCCATTAACGCTATTTTGGATGCAGACGGAAATGAAGTGCAGGAAGGGATCCTCGATACGGTAATTACCTCCCTGATTGGCAAGCATACATTGCTTGGAAACGGCCCATACCAAAACTCATCAGAAGGATCCATTTATATCGTTAAGCCAAAAATGCACGGTTCCAAGGAGGTTGCTTTTGCAAACGAGCTGTTTGACCGGACGGAAGATCTGCTTGGGCTGGAGCGGAACACACTGAAAATTGGTGTAATGGATGAGGAGCGCCGTACATCCTTGAATCTTGCAGCCTGCATCCGTGAAGTAAAGGAGCGCATTGTTTTCATAAACACTGGATTCCTTGACCGTACCGGGGATGAGATGCACACTTCCATGGAAGCTGGCCCGATGATCCGCAAGAATGATATGAAGGCAACAGCCTGGCTAAAAGGCTATGAAAAATCAAATGTCAATACAGGCCTTGAAACAGGCTTTCAGGGCCGTGCCCAAATTGGAAAAGGCATGTGGGCTATGCCTGATATGATGGCAGATATGATGGAGCAGAAGATCGGCCATCTTAACGCTGGAGCCAATACTGCCTGGGTACCGTCCCCAACTGCTGCTGCCCTTCATGCATTGCATTACCATCAGGTAGAAGTTCAAAAGGTGCAAAACAAGCTGCTGGAGGAAGTTTCAGACCTTCGTGATGAAATTCTGCAGATACCAGTTGCAGAAAATCCGCAATGGACTCAAGAGGAGATTCAAGAAGAACTGGAAAACAACGCACAGGGAATTCTCGGATATGTGGTCCGCTGGGTTGAACAGGGCATCGGCTGTTCCAAAGTTCCTGATATCAATAATATTGGTTTAATGGAGGACCGTGCGACATTAAGGATTTCCAGCCAGCATGTTGCAAATTGGCTTCACCATGGCATCTGCACGAAGGAGCAAGTGCTTGAGACACTTAAGAAAATGGCTAAGGTTGTAGATGAACAAAACAGTGGGGATACGGCATACCGCCCAATGGCAGCTGATTTCGATCAATCGGTTGCATTCCAGGCAGCATGTGACCTTGTTTTCGAAGGCTATGATCAGCCAAACGGCTATACAGAACCAATTTTGCACCGCCGCCGTCTTGAAGCGAAGTCCAAATATGCTGTTAAACAGTAATAATTTTAGAACAGGGCATGCAGGTGCCCTGTTTTTCTAAAGAGCTTCAGACTAATCATACGTGAGGGGAGAGGAATAAAAATGAAATTTACAAGATTTGAAGTTAATGGAGCAGTACATGCAGGAGTATTAGAAGGTGGTATTTATAAAGAAATTAAAGGTGATATTTTCGGAGATTGGGAGTATACCGGCCAGAGCTTTTCCCAGAATGAAGCAAAACAGCTTGCACCGCTGGTTCCAAATCAGATCATTGGAATTGGAGCCAACTATGTGTCCGAAAAAGCGAATTTGCCTGAGACACTCCCTGAAATTCCTGTATTCTTCTTCAAGCCTGTATCTTCTGTTATTGGACCAGATGAGGATATTATCATTCCTGAAGGCATTGAAGAGGTGAAATTCGAATCAGAATTGGCTGTCGTCATTGGCAGAGAAGCAAAAAATGTAGCAGAGTCAGATGTGCTCGATTATGTTTTCGGCTACACAGTAGGGAATGATGTTACTGCTCCGCAATTTTTCCATAATGATGGACATTGGACAATTGGCAAATCCTTTGACAGTTTTACTCCGCTGGGGCCTGTAATCGAGACTGAACTGGATCCGTTTCAGGTAAAAGTTGAAGCAAAATTAAACGGCTCAGAAAAGCAAAACAGCAGCACAGATCTCATGATTATCCCAATCCGAAAAATGATTTCATACCTGTCTAATGTCATGACCCTGAAGCCGGGTGACGTAATCCTTACAGGAAGTCCGGTTGGAGCTGAGATGGTCAAATCAGGGGATATTATCGAGTGTGAAATCAAAGAGATTGGAACACTGCGAAATACATTTGCAGTGGCACGTGAAAGCGCAAAAACGGTATAATTCCAGTAGATTGAATTATGTTTTTGCACCTGAGGTGAGTATTGTGGAAAGAGAAAATATGGTCAAGTCCGTCAGCAGGGCGCTGGATATAATTACATTGATCAGCCTGAAAAAAACCGGCCTTGGCGTAACGGAAATTGCCAATCAGATAGACATCAACAAAAGCTCTGTTTACCGTATTCTATCTACTCTGGTTCAGTACGGATATATAGAGCAGGACACCGAAACCGGCAAGTACAAATTAGGGTATAAATTCCTCGAGATCAGTTCAAAGCTGCTTGAATCAATCGACTTGCGTGCAGAAGCAAGGCCTTTTCTGCAGGAGCTTGAAAATGAAACAAATGAAGTCATTCATTTAGTCGTTTATGATCAGGGAGAGGTTGTGTACATCGAGAAGCTTGAGGGCAATGAAACATTAAGAATGCATTCGAAAGTCGGGAAACGCGCTCCCATGCATTGCACATCTGTCGGCAAGGCCATTCTGGCACACCTGCCTTCAAACATTGTGTCCGATATTCTTGAAAGAAAAGGGATGCCGGTCCATACAGATAAAACCATAACAGATAAAGAAGAATTCATGAAAGAATTGGGGCAGGTAAGGCAAAAAGGATATGCTCTTGATCTGGAAGAAAATGAATACGGAATTACTTGTGTTGCCGTTCCTATTTTTGACCACCTTGGCAAGGTTATTGCTGCAGTCAGTATTTCAGGACCGACCATGAGGATGACAGATGATCGGCTTGATGCATTAAAATCCATAATGGTAAAGACAGGACAAGGAATTTCCGCACGTCTTGGTCATGTTAGCCGAATCAATTAGTAATTAGCTCGATATATCTCGATAAAAAGATATATTGAGCTAATTTTTTTGTATATACATACAAATATTTTTGTGTAAATATATAGATTAAGTTTTCCAAATATTATTGAAATTATGAAAAATGTTTGTATAATGTAAATAAGCCTAGTGCCTTGTTGTATAACAAAAGCATTATAGTTATATAACATGTTTTGCTATCCGCAACAAAGTGCAATCATTGTTCGCTATTACAAAACAAAGGGGGAAACGTAATTTGAGTACTGGAATGTTAGCTTTACTATCTTTAATGCCAATTATTGCAGTTGCAGTATTTCTTGTCGGATTGAGATGGCCGGCAAGTAAGGCGATGCCAATCTCATACCTTGTAGCAGTAGTTCTTGCTCTATTTGTATGGAAAGTTTCAGGGGCAAAAGTTGCCGCTGCATCCATCAATGGCCTGGTTGTTGCCGGAACACTTCTTTATATTATTTTCGGCGCTATTCTGCTTCTAAATACCCTTCAGGAAAGCGGCGGTTTAAAAACCATTCGTCAGGGATTCACAGATATATCGCCTGACCGCCGAATACAAGTAATTATCATAGCCTGGCTGTTTGGTTCTTTCATTGAAGGAGCGTCCGGGTTTGGTACTCCAGCCGCTGTAGCAGTCCCGCTATTAGTGGGCCTTGGCTTTCCGGCTATGGCCGCAGTTATTGCCGGGATGGTCATTCAAAGTACACCGGTGTCATTCGGTGCTGTAGGGACACCGATGCTTGTCGGCGTTCAGACCGGTTTATCGGGCAATGCGAGCCTTACCGATAACCTGCTTGGATTGGTAACTCAAATCGCAGGACAAGTAGCTATTCTCCACATGATTGCGGGCACATTGATTCCTTTATTTGTAGTAGCTTTAATGACAAGATTTTTCGGCAAGAATAAGTCATTTACGGAAGGGATAAAAATCTGGAAGTTTGCACTATTTGCTGCTTTTGCCATGACGATCCCTTATGTAATTGTAGCGAATGTCCTTGGACCTGAATTCCCATCAATGATCGGGGGATTAGCTGGTTTAGCAATTGTTGTTTTTGCAGCTAAAAAAGGCTTTCTTATGCCGCCAAAGGATCAGGTTTGGGATTTTGAAGAGAAATCCAAGTGGGATCCTGAATGGACTGGCAAGCTGGAAATCAAAGCTGTTGCCCATAAGAGCGGAAGCATGAGCATGTTGCGTGCCTGGACTCCCTATGTTTTAGTTGGCCTATTCTTAGTTTTGTCAAGGTTGAAATCGCTTCCATTTTTAGAGTTGCTTCAGGCGTGGACGGTCAAATTTGAAAACATTTTTGATTCCGGCATCACTTCAAGCTTCCAGCCGCTGTATTTGCCGGGAACGATTTTTATTCTTGTATCTGTTATCACTTATTTTATCCATGGAATGAATTCCAGTTCATACAAAAAAGCCTGGGCAGATTCGGGAAAGACAACTGTAGCTGCTTCAACAGCTTTAATTTTCACAGTTCCGATGGTACAGGTATTTATCAACACCGGCGGGGGAGAAGCGGGCTATAATCAGATGCCGATCGAGCTGGCAAACGGTGCTGCAGCTCTTGCTGGAGAATTCTGGCCGTTCTTTGCCACCTTCATCGGGGGTCTAGGAGCCTTTATTGCAGGAAGTAATACCGTCAGTAATATGATGTTTGCATTATTCCAATATGACGTCGGCTCACAGATCGGGGTGGATGCAACCTGGATTGTAGCCCTTCAGGCAGTCGGAGGAGCAGCTGGGAACATGATTTGTGTGCATAACGTCGTTGCTGCATCAGCTGTTGTGGGTCTTGTTGGAAAAGAAGGCGCTGTCATCCGCAAAACGTTATTCCCATTCTTCTACTATGCCCTGCTGGCAGGATCTGTAGGTTACTCGATTGTCTGGTATTCGCAAAAAGGGATTTTCAATATCGGTTCCTTCATTGCAGTTGCCATCGCAGTCGCAGCTGTTTATATAATTGCAACAAATAACAGGCGTTCCAACATGATTTTGCCTCCGCCTCCGGTGAATGTGAAATCTGCTAAATAAGGATTCTTTTAACTGGTTTGGCCCTTTGGCTAAACCAGTTTTTCTTTTTATAAAAATTTTAATTTTCCCCTTCTCTTTTCCAATTACTTGTAATATAATTTAACTGTGTTAACTGTACTAGGAATCATAGTACACTGCATACAGGCGGGAGGGTAAGCATGTTTGAATTGGATGTAAGGAGCCGAAAACCTATATATGAACAGCTGGTTGAGCGGCTTAAAGAGCTGATCATCACAGAGGTCTTAACAGCAGATGAACAGCTGCCTTCCGTTCGAACGCTGGCCCATCAGCTGACGATCAATCCTAATACCATTCAGAAGGCATATAGAGAACTTGAATCCCAAGGCTATATTTATTCCATAAAGGGGAAGGGCAGTTTTGTCAGTGCAGCGACACCCAATCTGAACAGCGAAAAAATAGAAAAAGTGAAGAATGAGCTTTCAAAGCTTTTATCAGAGGCTTTATACCTTGGAATCACAAAAAATGAATTATACAAGCTCATACAGGAAATAGAAGCAGCTATAGGGGGAGGGATAGAAGATGATCAAAATCCGTAATGTGCGAAAATCTTTCGAGGAGATGGATGCTGTCGAAAATGTCTGCATTGAAGTGAATAAAGGGTCCATATACGGCTTGCTTGGTTCCAATGGAGCCGGAAAAACAACACTTTTAAAGCTGTTGGCAGGCATCTATGCAGAGGATGAAGGAAGCATTGCCATTGACGGCCAGCCGGTGTTCGAGAACCCGCAAATGAAAGATAAGATCTTTTTTATTCAGGATCATCCCTATTTTCTGCCTCAATATACAGTTAAGCAGATGGCGCAATTTTATAAAAATATTTACAGCATGTGGGATGAAGGACGATTTGAAGAACTGGCTGCTATTTTTGAAATGGATTTACATAAAAAGATTCATAGATTTTCCAAAGGTATTCAGAGGCAGGCTGCTTTTATCCTTGCTTTGTCTGCCAGGCCGGAAGTGTTAATTTTGGATGAGCCTATGGACGGGCTTGATCCCGTAATGAGGAAGAAAGTGAAAAGCCTGCTGATCGATGAGGTTGCTGAAAGAGAAATGACCATTCTTATTTCCTCTCATAATCTGCGCGAAGTTGAGGATTTATGTGATTTTATAGGCATTATGCATAATGGGCGTATGATTCTTGAAAAAGATCTTGATGACCTTAAAACAGATACACATAAAATTCAGGTTGCCTTTAAAGGATCTGTACCAGCCATTTTCGATTCGCTGAAGATCCTTCATAAAGAAAAAAGAGGCAGCATTGTGATCTGCATTGTAAAGGGAGATGCAAAGGAAATATCGTCATATGTAGAACAATTTAAACCAGTGATTTTCGATATGCTTCCCCTGACATTAGAGGAGATTTTCATTTATGAAATGGGGGACATTGGATATGCAGTCCAAAACATCCTTGATTAAAAGCGAAATTTTAAAAACGATTTTCAGAAGTGTCGGCTGGGTTTCCATTGTGTATTTTCTCGGCCTGTTCTTTGCCATTCCTCTTGATATCATAATGAATTCTTCAGGGGAACAGCGGAAATTCCTGGACATTGACAATCTGTTTCAATACAACTTCCAGCTCCAATTTATTTTTAGTATATCAGTACCGGTGGCCTTGTCTGTGTTCTTATTCAGGTTTACACAGGTAAAGCAATATAGCGATTTAATGCACAGCCTCCCGGTTAAAAGGGAATCCATTTTCCATCAATATGCTTTAACAGGAATCATGCTATTAATTTTGCCGGTTTTACTCATTGCTTTGATTATCCTGGTTCTTTACCAGCCCATGAATTTGCAGGATTTTTATTCAATGGGGGAAATCCTCAATTGGGTGGGCATCACGCTTTTATTTAATATTGTAATTTACCTGACAGGTGTTTCTGTAGGAATGCTGTCGGGATTATCGGCGGTACAGGGTGTGTTAACGTATATTTTTCTCCTGCTCCCTGTAGGTCTGATCATTTTAGTTTCTATTAATTTGCCTTTCTATTTATTCGGTTTTCCAGGCCAATACTATATGACAAGCAAATTCGAAAAGTTCTCTCCCTTGATTGCATTTACTCAGATGAATATGCGCACACCGTCAAATGTGGAGACTGCTGTTTATCTCATACTTATTGTGTCCCTGTATTTTCTTGGCTTGCAGATCTATAAAAGGAGAAGAATGGAGGCAGTCTCCCACGCGCTTGTTTTTCCGATAACAAAGCCCATTTTTAAATTTGGTGTGACGTTTTGCACGATGCTTCTTGGAGGCGGTTATTTCGGTGAGATGCAGGGCGGCACGAGCTGGATTATCGCGGGATATGTTTTTGGAGCACTGATTGGATATGCTGCGGCCGAAATGGTTCTCCAGAAATCATGGCGAGTGACTATTCATGTAAAAGGATTGATGGTCTATACAGCCATAATGGCGGCTTTATTCCTCTTATTCCAATTTGACTTGACTCAGTATGAAAAAAGCATACCGCAGAGCAATGAAATTGAGCGGGTCCATTTCAGCGAGAGTTTTCACCTTTATAATGATATTGATCATGAGGAACCGCTATATTTAAAAGAATACGAGAATATTGACTTGGTCAGAAGGTTTCATGAAAAGATTGTAAAGGATGAAAACAGACAGGCTCAGGATTCAGGCCGAGGGTCCGTTTTTATTGTGTATGAACTGAAGAATGGCGAAAAGCTGGTCCGCGATTACAGCATTAACAAAAGGGAATATAAGCCATATCTTAAGCTGATTTATGAATCGGATGAATATAAAATGGCAACAAATGAAATCTATCAGGTACCGGAAGATGAAACTACGAAAATCACGATTACCCCATCAGGGCCAGTTACAAAGCGGGCGGTCATTACAGACAAAGAAGAACTTAAAGAAGTTGTTCAGATATTGACTGAGGAAGTGGATACTGCTTCCTATGAGGAGCTTCAGGGAATTGATGAGCCATATGCTCATATAGAGATTTATTATAATGACAGCAAAAAAGCCTATATGACCTGGAATCCTTCTTATACGAGGTTTGAGGAATGGCTGAAAGAAAAGTCATTGCTGAATGATGCAAAAGTGAATAGCAATGATATTTCTTATGCACTGGCTGCAAAAGCGGAGGATATCGATATTAACTTTGCTGCAGGGTACTCTTATGAGGAAGTTTTTGAAAAGATGACTGAAAGCAAATCTTCCATCAAAATTACAGATAAAGAACAAATAGAAAGCAGTTTGGGTAATTCAAATGGGTATATTGAAGGAGATTATATAATTGCATTCTATTTTGATGAACAAAGGACAATGGATATTAAGAGCTTTACTGAAAAAACAGTGCCTGAATTTATAAAGGAACGGCTTCAATAATACCGGAGAAATTTACAGGAGAGGGGGATTACAGTGATAAAACCTTCAATGGATATGAGAGAAATCTGCAGACTATACAATAAGCGGCTCTATCATATTGCTTACAGCATTACCCGGGATCATTATCTTGCGCAGGATGTTGTTCAGGAAACACTGATCAAGGCGTATAAAAAAATGGACAGCATAGATGATCAGGATAAGCTGGGAGCATGGTTATCATCAATTGCGACCAGAACTGCAATTGATTTTGTGCGAAAAGAAAGAAGGACTAATGAGAGGATACAGGATTCCGTTGATTTTGAAAACTGCATGGAAAGCAGGTACAGCGATACCGGGCAGGAAGCAGAGATTAATATGCTTCAGGAGCAGATATACGCATATGTGGATTCCCTCTCCTATGAACAGAAAAGGGTGTTCCTGCTTAAAACAAAGCATGGACTGAAGGAAAGAGAAATAGCGGACATTCTTCATCTCAACCCAAACACTGTCAAAACAAAATTATATCGGGTCAGACAGCAACTGAGAGAAATCCTTGCTGACCGGAATTTGGCATAGAAAAACAGCTTCTGAAAAGGAGCTGTTTTTTTGTGCAATTACAAGTAATTGATAATTGCCCCTGGGCTGTTTAACACTCCAATGTTTGAATCACTTCCTCAGGAGGCAAGGGATTCTTTGGGGAAAATGGTGCCTTTTCCTTCAAGACTGGGATATCCTGAGGAGTATGCCAGGCTGGCTGAAAGTATATTAGTAAATCCGATGCTGAATGGAGAAACGATCAGGCTGGATGGCGGCATCCGCATGCAGCCGAAATAACTAATTGGACCTTAAAAGAAAGGTTTTTTAAGAAAATGAATTTTAAATGTTCTAAAAATATAGATAATTATTGTACAATATAATTGTAAGCCTTTACATAGGCGGTGGTTATCACTTTGTGTTATGCCAAAAAAATTTTAGTTTCGGAGGTTCATAATATGGCAGCGTCATATCTGCAGGAAGAGCATGAAATTTTTAGAGAATCTCTGCGTAAGTTCTTAGAGAAGGAAGCCTATCCGAACTATGAAAAATGGGAAGAGGACAGAATCATTCCCCGTGAATTTTGGCGCAAGATGGGGGAGCAGGGTTTTTTATGCCCTGATATAGACGAAAAGTATGGCGGAAGCAATGTCGATTGGGGCTTCTCAGTCATAATTAATGAAGAACTTGAACGGGTTGGGTCCGGAATGGTGGGAATTGGGCTCCACAATGATATCGTCGTCCCATACATTACTGCTTATGGAACCGATGAACAAAAGGAAAAGTGGCTGCCAAAGTGTGCAGCGGGTGAAATCATTACGGCAATAGCCATGACTGAACCTGGAGCCGGCTCTGACTTAGCAGGCATCAGAACGACAGCAAGGCTTGATGGGGACCATTACATAGTGAATGGCGAAAAGACCTTTATTACCAACGGAATTCATTCAGATTTAATCATCATAGCCTGTAAAACAGATCCCCATGCCGTCCCACGGCATAAAGGCGTAAGCCTGCTTGCGGTCGAGAGGGGAACAGAGGGGTTTTCAAGAGGGAGGAAATTAAACAAGGTCGGTCTTCATTGTCAGGATACGGCAGAGTTAATTTTTGAAGATTGCAGAGTTCCGAAAGAAAACCTGATCGGCGAAGAAGGAAAAGGTTTTCTATATTTAATGGAAAAGCTGCAGCAGGAAAGGCTTGTCGTGGCAATTGCTGCCCAGGTGGCTGCAGAGGAAATGCTTAAATTAACAATAAATTATGTAAAGAATCGCGAGGCATTCGGGAAACCGATCAGCCAGTTTCAGAACACTCAATTTAAAATAGCAGAAATGGCAACAGATATTGAGATGGGAAGGGTGTTCCTTGATCAATTGATCACAGAGCATATGGCAGGAAAAGATGTAGTTACAAAGGTCTCCATG
This sequence comes from Cytobacillus firmus NBRC 15306, assembly GCF_001591465.1. Lineage (GTDB taxonomy): Bacteria > Bacillota > Bacilli > Bacillales > Cytobacillaceae > Cytobacillus > Cytobacillus firmus. The sequence goes on along the minus strand of NZ_BCUY01000021.1, from coordinate 28,578 downwards.
GCGAAATGGAAGCTGACAGAAAATGCCAGTAAAATTGCAGCTGAATGCATGCAGCTTCATGGCGGCTATGGCTATATGGAAGAATACGAGATTGCAAGGAGGTTCAGAGATATACCAGTCGCCAGCATATATGCAGGCACAAATGAAATCATGAAAACGATTATTGCTAAAAACATGGGTTTATAGGGGAGGAGTATATATGCGTGAAGCTGTTATTGTCGAAGGGGTCAGAACACCAGTAGGAAGAAAAAACGGTTTACTAAAGGACATCAGGGCGGATGATTTGGCTGCAGAAGCGTTAAAGGCACTTGTGAAACGTGCAGGTCTGAAGCCGGAAATGATTGATGATGTCATTCTTGGCTGTGTCTCGCAAATAGGCGAGCAAACAGGGGATATTGCAAGGGTAGCTGCATTGATCGCAGGGTTTCCAATCGAAGTGCCGGGTACAACCATTGACCGCCAATGCGGATCCAGCCAGCAGGCTGTTCACTTTGCAGCTCAGGCTATTTTAGCAGGGGATATGGATATTGTGATCGCAGGAGGGGTCGAAAGCATGTCCCGTGTTCCTATCGGCTCCAGCTATCAGGGGGTCGGTTTCAGTGAAAAACTGACAGACAGACATGAAATCATCCACCAGGGCTTATCTGCTGAACGAATTGCTGAAAAATATGGATTTACAAGAGAAGAGCTTGACCGCTATTCATTTGAGAGTCATCAGAAGGCTTTAAATGCCCAGGCTGAAGGCCGGTTTGAGAGAGAGATTGAACCATTGGATGTGACAATGTCTGATGGACAGCTTTTAACGGTAACAGAAGACGCTGGACCGAGAAAGGAAACCTCTCTGGAAGCACTGGCAAGCTTAAAAACTGTTTTTAAAGAGAATGGAGTGATTCATGCAGGAAATTCCAGCCAAATCAGCGATGGAGCAGCAGCACTATTAATTATGTCACGTGAAAAGGCAGAGGAGCTTGGAATGAAACCGAAATTCAGAATACTTGCGCGTACAGCAGTGGGCTCGGATCCTGCTTTAATGCTGACTGGACCAATACCGGCAACAGAGAACGTGTTAAAGAAAGCTGGACTGGCTATAGAGGACATTGATGTGTTCGAAGTGAACGAAGCATTCGCTCCTGTACCGCTTGCCTGGCTGAAAGAAACAGGAGCGGATCCGGCAAAGCTTAACCCAAATGGGGGTGCCATTGCACTCGGCCATCCTTTAGGCGGAAGCGGTGCAAGGCTGATGGTCACCATGATGCATGAACTCGAAAGAACAGGGGGGCGCTATGGCCTGCAGACCATGTGTGAAGGTCTTGGTATGGCGAATGCGACTATTATTGAACGATTAGATTGAAAAATGGGGAGGAATGAAAATGACTACTATTGGAAGAATTTTTGATCTCACGGCCGGAAAGTTTCCGGATAAGGAAGCTCTGTATGATGTCAGAAAAAATCTGCGTTTTACCTATAAAGAATGGAGTTTTGAAATCAATAAACTGGCCAATGCCTTAATAAGTGCAGGCGTCAGGAAGGGTGACAGGGTTTCAACCTGCCTTTTTAACACCGAGGAACTTGCTACAGCATTCTTTGCCTGTGCAAAAATCGGCGCCGTATTTAATCCGATCAACTTTAGGCTCATGTCAGAAGAAATTGCTTATATTCTCCAGGATGCAGAGCCAAAAGTAGTGTTATTTGAACAAATGCTGGAATCCGGCATTACCCCCATCGCTAAGCGTTTTCCGCATACAGAGTTCTGGTACATTGATGACAATGCTCCTCCATACGCTTCATCCTATCGCGAAAAGGTGGATGCAGCATCGAATGATGAAATTGAAATTGAGATAAATGAAAATGATTTGTACGCAATAATGTACACAAGCGGCACCACGGGAAGGCCAAAGGGTGTAGTCCACAGACACAGGGATATGGCTGAACAAAGTCTGATTGTTATAGGAGCGACAAAGCTTGAAAGCAATGACAACGGACTCGTGACTGCACCTATGTTCCACTGCGCAGAGCTTCACTGTGCCTTTTTGCCAAGGGTGCATGTGGGTGCTGCCAATACCATCCTGCATCACTTTGATGCAAAGGAAGTATTGCGGTTAATATCTGAAGAGAAAATTACAAAGTTTTTTGCAGCTCCGACCATGTGGAATATGCTTCTTCAGGAAAACTTAAGCCATTATAGTCTGGAAAGCCTTAAGCTGGGATTGTATGGAGCGGCACCGATGGCTCCTGCTCTTGTTTATGCGTGCCGTGAAAAATTAGGCATCTCCCTGGTACAGGCATATGGAATGACCGAGATGGGTCCTGCGATTACGTTTTTATCGGAAGATGACCAAATCAGGAAGGCTGGGTCTGCAGGACAGGCCTGTTTAAACCATGAAATCAGGATTGTAAGCCCGAATGAGAATGGTCCATCAGATCCTGATGATGTGATGCCCCCGGGCGAAACGGGTGAAATCATCGTAAAAGGTCCGTGCATGATGAGTGGTTATTTTAATCGGGACGCGGCAACCGATCATGCCATGCATGGAGGCTGGTACCACTCTGGTGACATCGGATATCTGGATGACGAAGGCTATTTGTACGTCAAAGACAGAGTCGATGATATGATCATTAGCGGCGGTGAAAATATTTATCCGCGTGAAGTGGAGGATCTTTTATATACTCATAACGGTGTCCTGGATGTGGCAGTAATCGGGCAGCCTGATGACCGCTGGGGTGAAACCGTCACAGCATTTGTTGTCAAAAAAGAACCCGCACTGACTGAAGAAGAACTCGATGAATTGTGCAGGAATAGTGATGAACTCGCCAATTATAAGCGGCCGAGAAAATATGTATTCTGTGAAGCTCTGCCAAGAAATGCGAGCGGCAAGATTCAAAAGTTCATGCTCAGAAAGCAGCTGGAGGATCTGTTCGCTGAAGGGAAAATCTAGCCGGAAGAAGGGAATGCAAGATGTTAAAAGGCATAAGAGTAATTGATTTTTCCAACTATCTCCCTGGTCCGTTTGCTTCCCAGAGGCTTGCAGAGCTAGGTGCAGAAGTGATAAAAGTGGAACCGGAATCCGGTGACCCCGGAAGGCATCTCGATATCAAAATAGAGGGTACAGGTGCAGTGTTTGCCGCCAACAACCGCGGCAAAAAAAGCATTACACTTAACCTGAAGAGCGAAGAAGGAAGAAATGCGGCCCTTATGCTGATTTCAGAAAGTGATGCGGTGCTTGAAAGTTTTCGGCCGGGTGTGATGAAAAAGCTGGGCTTGGATTATGAGGCTGTGAAAAAACATAAACAAAATATCGTTTATTGCTCTCTTACAGGCTACGGTGAGAATGAAGACTATCAATATTTAGGAAGCCATGATTTAAATTATATGGCCGTAAGCGGAGTCCTTGCCCAGCTGAAGGACCGCAGCGGGCGACCTGTTCACCCGTCCAATACAATAGCGGACTTTATGGGAGGAATGGCAGCCAGTGAAAGAATACTGGCTGCCCTGCTTTCCAGCAGAATGTCCGGCAAAGGCGGGCATCACTGCATCTCCATTGCGGAGGTGATGGCTTCCACTATGGGGAACCATTTGCTGATTGAGAATAAGACAGGATACCCTAAAGGACTTTCGGTATTAAACGGGGAAATCGTTGCTTATTCTATTTATGAAACAAAAGATGCCCGGTTTGCTGCACTTGCAGCTCTGGAGCCAAAGTTCTGGATAAATTTCTGTAAGAGTGCAGGTAGGGAGGATTGGACTGATTATCATCTTTCAAGTGCCTCTGCTGATAATCCTGTCTTTTTGGAGATAACCGAATTTTTTAAAAGCAGGACATTAAAAGAGTGGACTGAATTTGGTCAAAGAGCAGATTGCTGTCTGACTCCTGTATTGGAGGCAGGCGAATTGGCAGACTTTCCGCTATTTAAAAGTATCTTAGATACTAACCAAAATCACCCTTTGGTTAAAATGCATGGCGGAATTGAATCAGCAATGGATGGGCCTCCAAAATTGGGAGAACATAATGAGGAAGTTCTAAGCAATATTGCAAAGAGAAATATAAAAATATGACCGATACGAATAAAGAGTCCCTAATCATAAGGATGATCAGGGACTCTTCTATTATGCCTTAAATTGTGACATTGGGATTTTTGCCTTCGATTCATCGAAAGGGAGGGATGCAGCTGAGATTAAATGGTATAATGAAAGGGAATATATATTAAAATAATCTTTTCAATTTTTGGAGTGTGATGGTCACTAGTGCGTTTTATTAAAACAATCCCCAATATGGTCACTTTAGGTAATTTATATTGCGGCTTTCTTTCAATCGGCATGGCTGCCAATGGAGAATTTAAAAATGCAGCCATATTAATTTTAATTGGCATGATGCTTGATAGCATGGACGGCAGGCTGGCCAGAATGCTGAAGGCGGATAGTACACTTGGAAAAGAACTTGATTCTCTGGCAGATATTGTTACGTTTGGGGTAGCACCTTCATTTTTGGTCTTTTATACATACTTTTTTCAATTTGGAATCCTTGGATTAGCTGTTTCAGGTCTTTTTCCTTTATTTGGGGCATATCGGCTTGCCAGATTCAATATCAGTCCGCCAAAATCCTCTTTAAACTATTTTATTGGAGTACCAATAACAGCAGCAGGCGGGATCATGGCCATACTGACCCTTTTTGGTGACCATATTCCTAATATCATTACCACAGTTGTGTTTACCGCACTCTGCTTTCTTATGGTAAGCAGAATCCGGATTCCCAGCTTTAAAGAAGTTCCTCTTCCTAAATACGGAACGATTGTTACCGTTTTTCTGGGAAGTGTCCTATACGTCATTTATAAGGGCTCATACGGGCCATTTCCCGATTTGATTTATATTGCGATACCGCTTTACATTGCGTATTTGACATACCGATTCATAAAAGGCAAAAACAAAAAAGAAATTGACTAAACAAAAAAAGGCCGGGATGGCCTTTTTTTATTTGTAAAATACTTTGTCGATATTATATTTTGCCTGAAGGGCATTGATGATATAAGTCTCATAAATTTCGCGCTCCATGCTGTCTTCCACGTAAATGACCGCAATTTTATAGACATCATCTCGATGATTTTTTATAGGAGAAACATTGTCTTCAAAGTGCTTTTTAACTCGCTGCCTTAATTTTCGGGCCTTTCCTACAAATAGCAGATCTTCTTTCGCATCAAAAAACAGAATCATGCCGCCCTTGTCTCTTGGTATCTTATGGTAATCTGTGAAACCATAGACACTGCTGAGGTCACTTTCTCCCGCCTGTCCCGTTTGCCTGCTTCTTGTAATGACGAGATTAGGCTCTGGTATTTCAATTTTTATCAATATCATCACTTCCTATTCTAAGATTAAAGAGTACCATAAATTTCATATGTAATCCACATTAAAAGTATCATTGGATCCTGCCTGGCCATCTGCTCCTTATATGAAGTGTAATTGTTTTTGTCTTTCTTTTGTCATATTCAGCAGTACTTCATTGTTGAGCGAGTGTGCCATTTTAAGGGTGAGATCCAAAATTTTTTTGATTCCTTCCTCCTGGGCGTAATCAATAGCTATCCGATCACATTGAACTTCAGTATCTGTACAGATTATATTCTTTCCAGCCGGAAAGGTAATATGTCCAATTTCATGCCAAATTATGGCTTCTTTTATTTCTATGTCTGAACAGAACTTTTCATAGTCATAGACGATAATAAACCAGTCGTATTTCGCATCCAGGGATTGATAAAGCATAGTCAGGAGTCTGCAGTCAATATTCCAAAAGCTCAGCCAATTTCCATCGTTTAGACCAAAGTTTTTTAAAACTGTAGGTTTATCTTCTAAAATGGCAATTTTTCCGTCTAGGCCGCACCGGGATAAGGAAAGCTCTTCACACAAGCAGATCAAGTCAGATTCTCCTTTTATTTAATTTTGTTTTACTAGCATTATTATGTAAGTGGCATTTTTTTAATCACCATCCAATAAGAAAATAAAGATATTAATGGTTTTGATTGCAAACCTGCCATGTGGCAGTCCAAATGCAAAAACGTGGGAGCAGATACATTTAAGGAGAAAGCTGAGCTGGAAAGGGATTTAGGTGTGGATTTAACTAGTAATCCAAAAGCGGGGCTTCAGCAGCCTTCTTGCAGGGTGAAGTTGGACCGGGACCAAACAAGCTGGGCACATATGTGTTCAGCTTTTTTTCTTTCTATTTACATAAAGAGTTTGCGTTATATTTATCACTTAGCTTATAGTGAAAAATACTTACACATAAGGAATTTGTCATAGCAATATTCCCAATCACATAAAAATAAAAAATAGCTCAGGACACAAAAATATTTTAAATATTAAAAGGAGAAAACAAACAAGTAAAGAATATTTAAACTATTCATAATTTTGTAAAAAATATTTTGCTAATCGAAATAAAGGGGGTTGGAAGATTGGGGATTTTAGAGATAAAAGATGCTACTTTAAGGTTTGGGGGTGTAGTAGCTCTCGACCATGTCTCATATGAAGTGCAGGAAGGAGAGATTTTTTCGCTTATTGGGCCAAATGGCGCAGGGAAGACAAGTATGCTGAATTGCATTAGCGGACTATACAAGCCTTCATCTGGATCCATCCATTTCAAAGGGGAAGATATTACCCGGTATAAACCTCACAAAAGAGCCAGTATGGGTATTGCCCGGGCATTCCAGAACATCGAACTTTTTCCGCATTTATCTGTTTTGGACAATCTGATGCTTGGCAGGCATGTCAGAATGAAAACCGGACTTCTTGCAGGAGGATTTTATTGGGGAAAGGCGCAAAGAGAGGAAATTGAACATCGGAAAAAAGTTGAGCAGGTAATCGATTTTCTTGAAATTGAGGATATCCGCAATACTCCCGTAGGAACTCTTTCGTATGGATTGCAGAAAAGGGTCGAAACCGGCAGGGCTCTAGCACTGGAACCTGACATCCTTCTTCTGGATGAGCCGATGGCAGGCATGAATAGTGAGGAAAAAGAGGACATGGCCAGATACATTATTGATATTCACGAAGAAATGAACACAACCATTATATTAATTGAACACGATATGGGGGTTGTAATGGACTTATCCGATCACATTGCAGTTCTTGATTTCGGGAAGCTGATTGGCCATGGGACGCCCGAAGAGATTCAGAATAATCCTAGAGTCATAGAAGCTTATCTGGGAGAAGAGAATGCCGTATAAAAGATAATTCGGCTATAAAGTTAGTTTTATTTTTTTAGGAGGGGGGAGCGATTCTATGAGCATGACATTTCCGCAGTTGCTGATTGAAAGGGCTTACAGGAATGGGTCACAAGTTGCTTTAAGAGAAAAGGAATTTGGAATTTGGAATGAAATCACTTATGAAGCGTTCTTGGACAATGTAAAGAACTTCAGCTTGGGTTTGGCATCGCTGGGTCTGAAAAGAGAAGATAAGCTTGCTATTATTGGCGATAACAGGCCCGAATGGGTAATCAGTGAGCTTGCTGCGCAAAGCTTGGGCGGCATTTCAGTAGGAATTTATCAGGAATCCCTGTCTGCTGAACTAAGTTATATTATCGATAATTGTGACGCAACCATAATTGTTGCGGAGGACCAGGAGCAAGTCGATAAACTGCTGGAAATTAAAGAATCCATTCCGAAAGTCAGAACAATTATTTATTATGATTCACGCGGCATGAGGGGTTACCGGGAGGACTTTCTGCTGGAATTTAACGAAGTTCTGGAAATGGGACGAAGTTTTCACTCAGGGCAGCCTGGCTTATTCTCAGAGGAAGTTGATAAGGGGTCTGCAGATGACGTGGCGATTTTATCCTATACTTCAGGAACGACAGGCAATCCGAAAGGAACGATGCTTACTTACCGAAATCTGATTGATATGGCTAAAAATCTGTCAGACATTGATCCGCTGACAGATAAGGATGAATATGTTTCATTCCTTCCGCTTGCCTGGATTGGGGAACAGATGATGACCCTTGCCATGGGCTTATATAATGGAATGACGATAAATTTCCCTGAAGAGCCGGCAACCGTTTTGGAAGACCTGCGTGAAATTGGACCACAGGTTATGTTTTCGCCGCCAAGAATCTATGAAGATATGGTATCGCGTTTTCAGGTCAGAATTCAGGACAGCGGCTGGCTGAAACGAAAGATTTATAACTGGTGCAAGCCAATCGGCGAGAAGGTAGCAAAGGCCCATTTTGAAAATAAACCAGTCAGTACGGGTACGAAGGTTCTTTATAAAATGGCCGATTACCTGATGTTCAGTGCCATCCGCGATCACTTTGGGCTCTTGAAGATTAAGCGTGCCTATACGGGCGGTGCCCCTTTAGGCCCAGATGTATTTGAGTTTTTCCACAGCATAGGAGTCAATGTGAAAAGCATTTATGGGCAGACAGAAGTTTCCGGCATATCTATTGTGCACAGGGATGGCGACATTAAGCTCGATAGTGTTGGAATTCCAATTCCTGGAACAGAAGTGAAAATTTCTGATGAAGGAGAAATTCTGATCAAAAGCTCAAGCGTCTGCAAGGGGTATTACAAAAACGAGAAAAGTACAATCGAAACCATTCAGGATGGCTGGCTCCATACAGGGGATGCAGGGAGACTGGATGAAGATGGGCATTTGTATATAATTGACCGGATTAAAGATGTCATCCGTCTTGATACAGGTGAGATGTTCTCTCCGCAATTTATCGAAAACAAGCTCAAATTCAGTTCGTTCATACAGGAAGCGGTAGCAATCGGGAAGGATCGCCCATATGTGGTTGCCATGATCAATATTGATATGAAAAATGTAGGGCGCTGGGCTGAGAAAAATCAAATCAGCTATACCACTTATACCGATTTATCTTCCAAGCCGCAAGTGCTGGAGTTGATCGAAAAACAGGTGCAGGAAATCAATCAGACTTTGCCTGAAAAAGCCCGGGTGAAAAAATTCGTTCTTCTTTATAAAGAACTGGATGCAGATGATGAAGAGCTTACAAGAACAAAGAAAGTCCGCAGGCAGTTTGTTGCTAAAAAATATCAGGCCTTAATCGATGGACTTTATACAGAAGACAAAAAAATACGTGTCAATGGCACGATCAAGTATCGTGATGGCATGGAACAAACCATCCAGACAACGCTTCAGGTGATTTTTATGGATGAAGGAGAGGGGGCAGCTTAATGACATTTTTCTTGCAAATGCTCGTAACAGGCATCGTGGTAGGAAGCGTATATGCTCTTGTCGCACTGGGATTTGTGCTCATTTATAAATCCAGTGATGCTATCAACTTTGCACAGGGTGAGTTCCTTCTAATTGGAACATATGTCTGTTTAACGCTTATCACAGCCTACAACATTCCGTTTATAGCAGCCCTGTTAATTGCACTGATGTTCAGTGCTGTTTTAGGATTTGTCATTGAACGGATCGTTCTAAGACCGTTTATTGGAGAGCCCGTCATATCCATGATTATGGCGACGATCGGATTATCGAGCGTTCTTGCCGGGATTGTCCATATTATTTGGGGCCATGAAACACGTGTATTTCCAAAGATTTTCTCTGAACAGCCTGTTAACCTTGGTGAAATCGTCATTGCACCGGTCTATTTATGGTCACTGTTAATCGTTGTAATGATGCTTGTCATTTTCACCCTCTTTTTCAAATATTCCAAGCTCGGAATTGCGATGAGAGCAACCGCAGATGATCAGCAGGCGGCAATGTCAATGGGAATCAGCGTAAAAATGATTTTCGCAGTTGCCTGGGCGATTGCAGCCATTGTTTCAGCGGTTGGGGGAATCCTTCTCGGAAACATCAACGGTGTGAATGCATCCCTTTCAGCGATCGGCTTAAAGGTGCTTCCGGTTGCCATTCTTGGAGGACTCGACAGTATTCCCGGTGCCATCATCGGCGGGCTGATCATCGGTATTCTTGAGAGCCTGACCGGCGGGTATCTGGATCCTTTGGTTGGCGGGGGTCTGAAAGAGGTTATGCCGTTTGTCATCCTCGTATTTATCCTAATGTTCAAGCCATATGGCTTGTTCGGAAAAAAAGAAATCGAGAGGGTGTAACCGATGAGAAATCCTTTTGTAATGGATTGTGGAGAGTTCCATGTGAATTATAAACAAGATATGGCGATCTGGAAGATCACCAGAGTAAGGATGCGGGTGTTCATTCTTCTGGCTGTATTTGCAGTCTTCCCAATGTTTGCATCCGATTATATCATTGGACTGGCTACACTTTGCGGAATTGCCGCTATTGGTGCGATCGGTCTGAACATCCTGACTGGCTTTACTGGACAGATTTCCATAGGGGTAGGCGCGTTTCTCGGGGTAGGCGGATATACATCGGCTATTCTGACCGCAAAGCTTGGATTGAGCTTCTGGATTGCCATGCCGACAGCCGGTATAGTAACGGCGATAGTCGGCGGACTATTCGGACTGCCATCCTTAAGGCTAAAAGGATTATATTTGGCGATTGCCACCCTTGCAGCACAGGTAATCATTTTATTTGTTATTTCCCGCTGGGATGCGCTGACTGGCGGAACAGCCGGAATGGTCCTATCCAGGCCTGAACTTGGCAGTTTTGTCTTTTACAGTGAACGGAGCTATTACTACCTTATGTTTGTTGTGCTGGTTATTACGGCCCTCTTCACCCTGAACCTTTTCAGGTCGCGGGTCGGCAGGGCATTCATAGCAGTCCGTGACCGTGATGTGGCAGCAGAGGTTATGGGGATCGATTTGTTTAAATATAAAGTATTGGCATTTATTGTAAGTTCCTTCTTTGTTGGCATTGCCGGTGCTTTACTGGGCCATTATACAATGGTTGTCAGTCCTGAGCTTTACAGCATTACAGTGTCGATCGAATACTTAGCAATCATACTGGTCGGTGGTCTGGGAAGCGTATTCGGGTCTATTTATGGAGCTGTATTTATTACGTTGCTTCCAGTTGTACTAAGATCAGGGGTTGAAATGATGAGCGGGGTATTCCCTGACTTATCAGCTGTCTTAATCGGGATGAAAGAGGTAGTATTCGGCCTTGTGATTATCTTATTCCTGATCTATGAACCGCAGGGTCTAGCGAAAATATGGAAAAACATCAAAGACTATTTTAAGCTCTGGCCATTTTCCTATTAATTCCCGGGTAATAATATCTGAAAATTTTGAAAGTAAATCTTTCAAATTTTTATAGAAAGGCTGTTTTCGCAAAGTTTGTTGCTATTTGTATTATGTTTACTGAGTTGATTGTAGCGGAAGGTGCGAGACTCCTACGGGAGTAGCGGGACAGGTGAGACCCCGCAGACGCATAGCGTCGAGGAGGCTCACCGCCCGCCCCGTGGAAAGCGAGCATCCTGGAGCGGAAATCAACGGACAACATTGATAAGCGAAAAACAAATTAATACGAAAAGAGCCAATAAAAAAGAGGAAAAATGAGGGGGAACATTATGAAGAAGGTTTGGAAGGGTTTATTGGCAGCAACATTAATGGCTGGAATGCTGGCAGGCTGTTCTGGAGGCAGCGAGGAAGCATCAGGTGACAAGAAAGGCACTGTCAAAATCGGCGGTATCTTTGACCTTACGGGCGGTACCGGTGATGTTGGAACACCATATGCAGAAGGTGAAAAAGCATTTTTTGAATCCATTGCAGGAGAGGAGATCAACGGCTATAAGCTCGAATTAATCGGTGATGACTATGCTTATAAAATCCCGGAAGCCCAAAAGCTTTATCAGAAATTAAAATCAAAAGATAAAGTATCGGCCATTTTGGGATGGGGAACAGGGGACACTGAAGCTCTTCGCCAGCAGGTGGCAGCCGACAAGCTTCCATTCATCTCGGCTTCATACTCAGAGAACCTGAAAAATATTGACGAAAGCCCATATAACTTCCTGGCTGCGGCTTCTTACTCCGACCAGGCAAGATCCGTACTGAAATGGATAAAAGACAATCACACTGGCGGCACACCGACAGTAGCATTAATTTACAATGATACGGCCTTTGGAAAATCGCCAATTGAAGATGCCAAAAAATTTGCCAAGGAAAATGGCATTGAAATTGTTGATGAGCAAATAGTTGACCTGAAAACACTTGATGCAACCTCACAATTGCTGAACATGGAAAAGAAAAATCCCGATTATGCGATTATTAACCAAACTTGGGGGGCAACCGCAACGATTCTAAAAGATGCTAAAAAACTTGGCCTTGATACACAATTCATCGGTTTAAACTGGGCTGCAGGCGAAGGCTTGCTTCCAATTGCGGGCGATGCGGCTGAAGGATTTATCGGGGTTGTCACACATGCATTCCCTTATGAAGATCTTCCTGGAATGGAAGAAATCAAGAAGTTCGTAGAAAGCAAGGGTGAAAAGCTGGAAGACAAGAACCAGAAATTTATCCAGGGATGGGTTTCCGCCAAAATTATGGTTGAAGGCCTAAAACTTGCTGAAGACCCGACTTCAGGCGAAGGGATCCGATCTGGCCTTGAGAAAATCTCAAATCTTGATCTTGGCGGTCTAGCTGCCCCAGTTACATTTTCACCTGACAATCATGCTGGTACAAACCAAATTCGATTGGCAGAAGTCAAAAACGGCCAGTTTGAAGTGTTCACTGATTATATCGGCTACTAACATGATGGGGGCGAGGTTTTATACCCGCCTCCTGTTTACTTTTAAGGTCTGGACCTTGTGAACTTTGCAAATAAACTCGGAAATTTGGCAAACAAACTTGAAACTTTGCAAACAAACCTTCGGAATCAGCAAACAAATCTTTGATTATGCAAATAAACGAAGAAAACCAGCAAATAACAAATAATTCAGAACTTGACCTGGGAACGAAAAATAGAGAAATAGCCGGGAGGACAGATGCATGCTGACAATAAACAATGTCGAAGTGATGTACGATAAGGTCATCCTTGTATTAAAAGGGATGTCGATGGTGGTGCCAAAAGGAAAAATTGTTGCTTTGCTCGGCAGCAATGGCGCCGGGAAAACAACCACTCTTAAGGCGATTTCCGGCCTGTTGAAAAGCGAAAACGGTGAAGTGACGGATGGATTTATTGAGCTTTATGGCGAGCGCATTGATGTAAACGATGCTGAAACCATCGTAAAGAAAGGCATTTTTCAGTGCATGGAAGGAAGACGCGTGTTCAAGCACCTTTCCGTAGAAGATAACCTAATCGCAGGTGCACATACCAGGAAAGACAGGAAGAATATTAAAAGTGATATCCAAAAAGTCTATCATTACTTTCCAAAGCTTGAAATGCTGAAGCACAGGCAGGCCGGATATCTGTCAGGCGGAGAACAGCAGATGCTTGCCATTGGAAGAGGAATCATGGCAAAGCCAAAGGTGCTGCTTCTCGATGAACCTTCATTAGGACTGGCTCCTCTTTTAGTCAAAGAAATCTTCGGGATTATTAAAAAAATCAATGAAGAAGAGGGAACCACTATACTGGTAGTAGAGCAAAATGCCAATGTAGCCTTATCGATTGCCGATTATGGATACATCATGGAAAACGGCCGAATTGTGATGGATGGAACGGTGGACCGGCTTCTTTCCAATCAGGATGTGCGTGAATTTTATCTTGGAATGGGAGATAAGGGCCGGAAAAGCTATAAAGATATTAAATCTTATAAAAGAAGAAAGAGGTGGCTATAGTGGAAAAGCTGAAGGAAGTAATTTACCATGCATATAAAAATGCCAGCGGATTTAAAAATCGCCTTGAGGATGCCGGTATTTCTCCAGGTGACATACAAACTTTAAAAGACCTGGAGAAAATCCCAGTGCTTAAAAAAGATCGATTGCCGGAATTGCAATCTGCAGATCAGCCTTTTGGAGGCTTTGCAGCTGTAAAGCCTAATGAGATGGAACGAATTTTTATGTCGCCAGGCCCGATTTACGATCCGCAAGCGACAGGCAAAGATTTCTGGCGATTCTCAGAAGCTCTCAAAAAGGCAGGCTTTGGTGAAGGGGATATCGTACAAAATACATTTTCCTATCATCTCTCACCGGCAGGCTTTATGTTTGACTCCGCACTTCGTGAATTAGGAGCAACTGTCATCCCTGCCGGAACCGGGAATCGGGAGCTGCAGATTCAGATTATGAAGGATGTCAAGGTAAACGGGTACGTGGGAACCCCGAGCTTCTTTAACCTATTGCTTGATTCCCTTGAAGAAAAGGGATGGAAGGTGGGAAAAGACGTTGTCATCAATAAAGCTTTCTTTACTGCTGAAATGCTGACGGACCAAATGCGGAAAAAGTGTGAAGACAATGGGATTTCCGTATATGAAGGATATGGGACTGCAGATTGCGGATGTCTTGCTTATGAGGACAAATCAGGGCCTGGACTGAGAATCACAGATTCTGCCATTGTTCAAATCTGTGACCCGCAGACTGGATCGGAAGTTACAGATGGAGAAGGAGAAGTGGTTGTCACTTTATTTGATAAAAGCTACCCGCTTATCCGCTTTGGCACAGGCGACCTTTCCCGCTGGGTTAAAGGGTATGAGGGGAAAAGGATTGCAGGAGTGCTGGCTCGTGTCAGTGATGGGGTAAAGGTTAAAGGAATGTTTGTAAGAGAAAAACAGCTGGCGCAGGTATTGAATGAAGCAGGGCATCAGGTATTCCAGGCTATGGTAACAAATGAGCAGGGGCAGGACCAGTTGAAGATTTTTATAGAATCAGAAGAAGAATTAAACCCTGAGCTTGCTTCAAAAATCCAGAATGTGATCAGGGTTAAGCCGATTCTTGAATTAACAGCGTCAGGCTCTATTAAAAAGGATGATAAGAAGCTGTTGGATAAGCGGAATTACGAATTAAAGAGGGTGTAGTCAAGGGAGGCTGATTGAATCGGCCTTCTTTTTTTGTGGATTTGAAATGGATTTTACTTCCTAAATCGGAGTCAATCAGCGACAGCCCAAAATCCCAGGCAAACATCCTCAATTAAATCACTGATTTTCTGGAAGTTTCTTTTCTCAAGAGGCTGCATGGCTATATCATAGAGGGATGGGAATAAGCTGCTCAATTATTTCACTCATTTCTTAATAGCTGTCTTTTCTATTCCGCTCTTTTCCCAAAATGAAACAAGCCGGCACCTCTATCGGAGGCGCCGGCTTTCAATCAAGGCATGCTGTCGAACATCTCGTTCAGCTTTTCATAAGTGTCCGGATATTTTGCCTCATATTGAAGGTAAGATGGGACCGGGTAGCGTACACCGCCTTTGTGGGTCTGCTTTAATCCATCTGCAAATTCATCCGCCATGGAAAAAGGAATGGTGAAAGCCATTTCGTGATCATGCGTCTGACCGAAAACCCGGTCCCCATAGCATGGCAGGATTACCTGTGGCTTACCGGTTTTTATTGTCTTAATAACAATATCGGCGCAATCTGCCCGGGCTGTAAATGTGGAAGTAATTTCGCCGCCCGTATGATAGAGTGCGCCAGCCACCATTCTCATGACTTGGGCTGAATTTCCATAAACTGTGATAACATCCGGTGCAAATGCTGCTCTCCCCAGAGGAGCCATTAAAATAGTTCCTGCTTCCTCTTTTGAAAATTTAGGAACTGCCGCTTCGGTTAAGGCACCAAGATCACAGGTTTTTGTATACATGCCATCTGTTAAGCTTCCTTTTGAGTAATAGTCCAGTTCCTCTTCAAATCCAAAAGCGATTTTGGCAATTGGACATGATAAGTCTTCTTTGCCCATGGCAATGGACCAGCCATATCTTCTTGACATCGTTACCCCCTGGCAGATACTGAATGTTTTGCCGAAGTCTTTTGCCGGACGTTTGACCCTGTCAGGCAATGCCTCCTCCTTTTTCATAACTCTAATGGCAAGCGGAAAGGTGTCGGGACGCACATATGTATGAATAGCAGTTTCCAGATCAGATAGCTTTTGTGCATGTATGGCCTGCATTAAAATCCCTCCTTTAGATATAATAAGTATTCTGTAGATTATATGGATTAACCTGCATAGTTAGGCTCTATTTTTGCGGCAGTTGACATGATTCTTATGAATGGGATACGGATGGTTGGTTTGTATCTTTCATTTTAAAAGATTTGGAAGGCAAAACTGAATTCACTCTTATACATGGCGGATGGAAACAGCCTGATGAATTGGTTGAGAAAGCTGGACAGGAGAGTGCAGTAATCCGTGAAAGAATGTCTCAGGGATGGACTGGTATTCTCGCGAAGCTTGGCAAGGCTGTTGAGGAATAATGGGTGCTTCTGCCAGGAAACATGATGTGTTTCAGGCAATCGCCGACCCTACGAGAAGAGAGGTTTTAAGGCTGCTGGCTGAAAAAGAACGCCCGATCTCAGAGATTAGCGCGCATTTCCCCATAAGCCGTACCGCCATATCAAAACATCTTCATATTCTCTCAGAAGCCCAATTAGTAAAAGGGGAAAAGGCGGGGAGAGAAAGAATTTACTATCTCCAGCCTCAGCCGCTGACTGAATTGAAGCAATGGCTGTCCTTTATGAGCAATTCTGGAACAATAAGCTGCAAAAACTTAAATATCTAGTTGAAGAAGATGAATGATTTTCTGAAAAAGGAGCTTCCCCAGCTCTTTTTTCTTTTGAACGAAAATGAGGTCTTTCTTATAAAAGATATAATATAATTATATTTGTGTTTACTGTTATGTGAAGGAGTTTCAAGGATGTATCAGACGTTTACTCTACAGGAGAAGATCAGGCAAATCACAATCATGTTAATTCCTATATTAATCACGCAGTTTGGCATGTTTGCGATGGTCTTTTTTAATACAATTATGTCAGGGAGATATAATGCTTCCGATCTTGCTGGCGTAGCGATTGGCTCCTCCATTTGGAATCCTGTTTTTACCGGGCTTAGCGGAATATTAATGGCTGTATCCCCAATTGCGGCTCAAGCGATTGGAGAAAAAAAGAACAAAGAAGTTTCATCTATTGTAAAGAATGGAATCTTATTGGGTTTTATCATTGCCTTGGCAGTCATTCTATTGGGTTCAGTTTTGCTTGAACCTCTGCTTAATAGCATGAATCTGCCTGATGATGTGGAAGCAACAGCCCGTGGCTATCTTGTAGGCCTCAGCTTTGGAATCATCCCTTTGTTCATATTTAATGTTTTAAGATCTTTCATATATGCACTCGGCAAAACAAGAGTTGTGATGGTGATTTTATTTTGTTCGCTTCCCATCAATTTCTTCCTGAATTATGTACTTATTTTTGGCTATTTGGGATTTCCTGAATTGGGAGGTGCAGGAGGAGGGTATGCAACTTCTTTTACTTATTGGTTCATCCTTGTCATGACTGCACTTATAATCAAAACGAAGGATCCTTTTTCAAGCTATGCCATTTTCAGCGGTCTTAAGGGATTTTCATGGGATAAATGCAAAGAAATCTTAAAGATAGGCGTACCCATGGGACTATCCATCTTTTTTGAAACGAGTATGTTTGCCGCGGTGACCATCTTAATCAGTAAGTTTAATGTAACAACTATTGCTGCCTATCAGTCTGCATTAAACATTGTTTCCTTCCTGTATATGATCCCAATCAGCATTTCCATGGCGCAGACCGTGTTAGTCGGATTTGAAGTGGGCGCAGGCAGGTATAAGGATGCAAAATCATACAGCTGGCTGGGCATCTATCTGTCTATTTTAATTGCGCTGTTCACAGGCCTCCTGGTTGTATTTTTCCGCTATGAGGTTGCAAGCTTTTACTCTACTGATCAAGCGGTAATTGCCCTGACTGCCCATTTCCTGATTTATGCGCTGTTTTTCCAGATTTCCGATGCCATCCAGGCTACTGCACAAGCGGCTTTAAGAGGATATAAAGATGTGAATATATCTTTTGTTATCACACTGGTTTCTTATTGGCTGATCTGTCTGCCTGCTGGTTATATTCTTGCACACTATACAGACCTGGGAGCAACTGGTTACTGGCTTGGCCTTACGTTTGGGCTTCTTGCTGCAGGTGTTTGTCTTTCGATGAGGCTCATCTTTATCCAGAAGAGAAAATTTACCAATGAAGAAATCAGGGTAGCAGGCTAAAAACCGTCTGTCCGCTTATTGCGGAATTGGCGGTTTTTTTATTATTGAGTTTTTTTGACATCTTCCTGACATATAGCACCGATATAGTAAAGTCGAGGTTAAGAATGCTTGGCCTTTAAAATGATCAGGATCATTCAGCAAATCGCCCAAGAGGTTAGGAAGAAAAAAGTGGCAGATCTCGCTAAGGACTTGGGTATTCCCGCCAATAATAAATCAACAGCAGACCTTATCAAGGAAATAGAAAAGAAGGACAGTGCTAAATTACAGGACGTTCTTGGAGAAACGTTTATGGGCATCAAAGGATTTGGCAAAAAGGGAATGAGAGGCAGTCATGGGCATGGAAAAGATGGAAGCATGAAGAAGCGGGCATCTAAAGAAAATCTAACTGATACAAGTACAGATTCAGTAAAAGGGCTCGGCTTGGGGCTTCCATTCAGCAAACTGCTGGCTGATGCTCTGAACGCAAATTTATTTTTAAAAGAAAGTTCGACAAAAGGCACTGCATTTACGATTAAGTGGGATAAAGAAGGGTAGGTATAAGCGGGGAGGACTTGCATGCCTATTCTTTTTTTTGGGGTGAATAAAAACTCTGCATGCGAAAAATTAGTTAGGTTTTGACTATTTCCGGCAATTCTCAGCAGTTATATTATATGGATATTTTTCATTTCTAATTAGGTTTTACCAGCAGCATAATCATTTTCGACTCCGAAATAACCTTGAGGTTAGAATAATAATGTTCTTTAAATAGATGAATTGACAACAAAAGAGAGGGAGGACATTCGATGGAGACTAACTCTTCCAAGTATGAAATAAATGTGAATGGATCTCTGTTTGATTGGGATCTGGCTGATGCAACGTTTAGATTTGAGAATGACGATGTGGTGGTATTTTGGGTAAACACAGCTTTCAAAACACTGCTGGACTCCATTGAAGAAATTTCTGGTGAAAAGTCGGCCAAGCTTGTCCTGGAAACAGCCGGGTACCGTACCGGGAAAATTGTCAGCAAATTTTATTTGGAATCGAATAAAGAAAAAGAAGACATCATCAATCATCTGCCCAATATTTATCTAACTGCCGGATGGGGAAAAACAGACATTGTTTCCTTCTGTCTTGAAGAAAAGAAAGCCATTGTACGTGTTAACAGCGGCTGGGAATATAAGATTAATATTGCTCAAAAGAAAAAAACAGAAGGCAGTTTTTTGCCTGGACATTGGGCAGGTGTGCTCAGCGGCCTGTTTGAAACAAATATATGGTATAAAGTAAGGCAAAGTCAGGTCCAGGGGGATCAGTATTCCGAATACGAATTTTTTGAATCCGAAATTACACCTTCCCAGAATATTAACGCAATGATAAAAGAGCGGACACAAAGCGCCCAGAAAGAGCTGGAAAAGGAAATAGCCGAGCAGACCAGAGTATTATCTGAAATCATTAAAGAGATTTCTTCTCCTATTATACCCGTAATCGACTCCATTTTGGTCATCCCTTTGGTTGGAAGATATGAAGAACTGCGGGCAGAGGAATTGCTGAACAGAACATTAATGAATCTTCCCCGATATAAAGCTGAATATTTAATACTGGACTTAACCGCATTAAAAGGTGTAAATCAATATACTCTGGATTTCCTGAAGAAATTTGTCAGAGCCGCTTCCTTATTAGGCAGCAACTGCATATTTGTCGGGATTTCACCTGATCTTAGTCTCCAAATAATAGAAAGCGGTAATAAAGAAACACAAATTCCATGTTTTTCTATTCTGCAGAAGGGAATCACCCACGCACTAGATCAATTGGGATTGGATATTTCTCCTAAAAAATAAAGAGTAAAAACCAGCATTAAGGGACAATGCTGGTTTTTTACTGCATATTAATGTAACTAGCCTTTGATAATATTACCTTCTGCAGGTATCGGATGATTTTTTAACATTCTGGCAAAATGGATTAAATTATATGCATTTATTTTGGCATGCTGTCTTGTAAAGTCATTCTCATAGCCATTTGCTTCAATGAAGGACGGTCCGGGGCCAGCCTCACCAACCCAATAGGTGTCAACATTTGGCGGTATGGTGAATCCCATATGGGAGAGTGAATATAGCACGGAACGGGAAATGTTTGTTCAACTTCCTTTCTATTATCCAATACTCTTAATTCCCTTTACTTTCGTTCAAAAACAATAAAATAAAGGAAATATGATGATTTTAGCGAATTACATAATTTGGTATGAGGTTGGAGGGGCTGATATGATCTATGAAATGACAGTTCAATTCCGGGTGCTGGATATGAAAAAGGGACTGTGGTGGTATGAAACATTGCTTAATAAAAAACCTGATTTTATTCCGCATGAAGGATTTGCAGAGTGGGAACTCATCACAGGTTGCAGGCTTCAGTTAGCTAAGGGATCCCCCAGTATAGGAAGCGGTCCAATTAGGCTTGGGGTGCCTGATCTTGAGCAGGAACGTGAAAGACTATTCACAGAATTAAAAATAACACCATTTGAAATCCATACGAGAGAAGAAGTCCCTGTTAAGTGGGCAACATTTGCTGATCCATGGGGAAATAGAATTGGTTATTTTGAATATATCGATAAGCATGAGAAAGAAATCCAAATAAAAAAAGTAAACAAAGAAGACTGGGGGAGATGACTGCTATGGATCATCGTTATACAGAAAGAGAAGGTTATTTTGGGAGCTTGACATAAAAAGGAGGATATAATGAAGATACGAAAAATTGACCATTCAGAGCCCCCTCCAATGAATCTGCTATTATTGGCTGATCCTTCAATTGAATTTATTGAGGATTATCTAAATCGAGGGGAAACCTATATTGCTGAAATTAACGGAGCAGCAGTCGGTGTTTATATCCTTCTTGCCACAAGGCCAGGAACCTGTGAGATTGTTAATATCGCCGTTAGTGAAAAATATCAGGGAGAGCGCATTGGCAGAAAGCTTCTTCAGCATGCAATAGAGCTTGCGTTTCAAGGTGGAAATAAGACCCTTGAAATTGGTACGGGGAATTCCAGTATTGGACAGCTGGCTCTTTATCAAAAATGCGGTTTTAGAATCACTGGGGTCGATAAAGATTTTTTTGCGAGGCATTACAAAGAAGATATCCTTGAAAATGGAATCCATTGCCGGGATATGATCAGGCTGTCTATGGATTTATAATGAAATTGCCCCAAATGAGTAGGAACAGCAGTGAAAAGGGCAGACTAAAAGCTGATTTCATGAATGTTATGCAGTAATATGTTACGTTAAAGTTAGAACAGCCAGAAAAGGAGTGTTTGGGTTTGCGTGAAAAGGAAGTTTTAAAGGACGAAATACTGAATGCCTATCAATTCAGGCATGCGACAAAGGAGTTTGATCCAAATAAAGAAATCCCCGAGGAAGATTTCCGGTTTATATTGGAGACAGGCCGTCTGTCACCAAGTTCATTTGGTTTTGAACCATGGCGTTTTGTGATTGTTCAGAACCAGGAGCTCCGTGAGAAAATTAAGAATGCCTCCTGGGGGGCATACGGGAAACTGCCTGAAGCAAGCCACTTTGTTTTAATCCTGGCAAGAACGAAAAAAGATACAAAGTACGATTCCCGCTATCTGCAGGATCATTTTAGAAATACCCTGGGAATGCCGGAAGAAATGATGGAAAAATATCTGCAGCGGATTGAGGAATTCCAGAAGTCCGATTTTGATCTGCTGGATGGAGATCGCCCTCTTTTTGATTGGGCCTGCAAGCAAAGCTACATTGCACTTGGGAATATGATGACCGCCGCTGCACAAATTGGTATAGATTCCTGTCCCATTGAGGGGTTTGACATTGAAAAAATGAATAAGCTCCTGAATGAGGAAGGCTTGCTTGAAGAAGGAAGCTTCGGACTTTCGGTAATGTGTGCCTTTGGATACAGAGTGAAAGACCCAAGACCGAAAGCACGCAGACCATTCGATGATATTGTAAAGTGGATTGATTAGGAAAAGAGCTTTGACTCTTTTCCTTTTTTATTGTTTTTGGCAGTTTGGCAAGGTTTGTTGCTTTTTGTATCTTATTTACTGAGTTGATTGTAGCGGAAAGCGAGCATCCTGGAGCGGAAATCAACGGATCATTGATAGGCGAAAACAAAAATTTATACGAAAAGTGCCTTGTTTTTAAAGGAGAATTCATTTCAAAGGGAGAACAATACATTATATTTGAATGAGGCTTGCTTAAATGAGGTGGAAATTATGAATCTAGTGATGAAAAGTGACTTAGCTGAGAGGCTGGACCAGGCAGAGACAGATGTGCTGTACTCCAGATTGACAGCTATTCAACATCGGTATGGAAACCCAATGGGTGTGGAGATTAAAAGAATTGGCCAGACAACCGCTTTTTTTGCCAGGAATATTCCGGGTCCATCCTTCAATCTCGTAAAGGGGTTTAAGGAAGCCGATGCCGAAGTACTGGATCAAATAGTTGAATTCTACCAGGGAAAAGGAATCCCAATTCGATTGGAGATCACACCGTCAAACGGATCATCAGATTTACTGAAGATGCTTCATCAAAAAGGATTTTATCAATGTAATTTCCATACCACTTTGTTTGCAGAGCCTTCAGATCTTAAGGATCTTCCCATTCATGCTGGTATTGATATACGCAGGATGCAAAGAAAGGAATTTGATCTTTTCGGCGAGGTGTATACAAAGGGATTTGGCATGCCAGGGTTTCTTAGCCAGGGGATAGCCGAAAATAATGAGGTGCTTTATGACAATAATGAAAAATGGGTCTTTTACCTCGCATTTGTAAACACCGAACCAGCTGGAATAGGTGTCATTTTCATGGAAAAAGGGGTGGCAAATCTTGCGGCTGCGGCTGTTGTGCCTTCTTTCAGAAACAGGGGAGTCCACAGCGCGCTTATTCAAGCCCGAATCTCCCAGGCGATTACAAATAATGCCGAGCTGGTGACAGGCCAGGCAAGGTTTGGTTCCGCAAGCCAGAATAATATGGAAAAAGCAGGTTTGAAAATTGGATATACAAAAGCAATTTGGATAAGGGAATAAAACCGCTTGAAGGCAGGAAGATGCAAAATGGAGCATAAAATACATATCCGGAAAACGGTTATTGCGGATATTCCCAGGCTTGCCCGTTTAATGGGAGACTTGGGTTAGTATGGATGATGAGGTGAAGACATAGGAAAACCAGGCTGTTTAAGCAGCCTGGTTTTTTTATAAAGAAGCTTTTACATCCATCTGTTTTGCTGAATCCTGCTGCTGCCTGTCAGTTTTGCTTAGAAGGATGCCCAGTGCAGTACCTGCTGCAGCTGGTACAACCCATTCCATTCCAACAGATGCGAAAGGCAATACTTCCCTAAGGGTTTGAAGGGCTCCGAGATCAAAGCCAAAGGTGCTTAAACCTCCCAGCGCTGCAAATACTCCTGTGAATAATAGCGCACTCCCGTAAACTTTTCGCGGGTTTCGGAAAAAGCCATTAAAGAAGCTCAGGGTAATCAGCACAATGGTTAAAGGATAAGCTGTTACCAGGAAAGGAACAGATACTTTGAGAATTTGATTTAACCCAAGATTTGATAAAGTGAAACCAACTAGGGTTACGGCAGTAATGACTAAATTATAGCTTACCTTTGGCAGCAGCTTTGAGAAATATTGTCCGCAGGCGGAAGTTAAGCCAACTACAGTCGTAAAACAGGCAAGGGTGAAAATTGCACCGATGAATGCCGTTCCAGCTTTTCCGAATAACAGGGTGGAGGCAGATGATAAAATCGCTGTCCCGTTTTCAAAAGTGCCATTAGCAGCTATTTTAACTCCCAATAAACCAAGGGAAATATAAACGGCTGCCAGAAGCCCGCCAGCGATTATGGCGGCTCTTAGTGTATAGCGGGATAATTGCTTTTCGTCATGTACACCTTTTTTCTGGATGGCAGTAAGAATTACGATTCCAAAGGCAAGAGCGGCAAGGGCGTCCATTGTGTTATAGCCTTCCAGGAAACCCTTAAAGAATGCACCGCTGTCATAACCGCCAGATGGAGCCAGCTGCTTTGTGTCGAAATTCATGATTGCAGCTGTACAAAGGATAACAACCGACAGCAGCAGAACGGGAGTAATCCAGCGTCCCATAAATCTTTCCATTTTGGCCGGATTTAAACTGACAACATATACAAGCAAGAAAAAGACTGCGGAATACGTAAACAAAACTAGTGATAGGTTCCATGAATCATTAATAAATGGCATGACACCCATCTCGAAAGCAACACCTGCATTTCTGGGAATAGCCAGGAAAGGACCAATGGATAGGTAGATGATAACCATAAATAAGGTGCCGAAAAGTGGATGAACCCTGCTGGCAATCGCATCAATTCCACCCTTTGCCAATGAGATGGCAAGCAGTACAATAAATGGCAAGCCTACAGCAGTCAGAATAAAACCTGCAATCGCAAGCCAAAAGGAGGTACCTGATAAAGCACCAAGGTAGGGAGGGAATATTAAATTACCTGCTCCAAAAAACATTGAGAATAACATGAGACCGATAAAAAAGCTGTCAAATTTCTTCATAAGCTGCTCAAACTCCTTTTTTTAAAAATAAAAAGACCCGTCCCCAGAAAGGGACGAGTCTATACTCGCGATACCACCCTAATTCCGCAGTTCAAAAAACTGCAGCACTCAGCTGCGTACAATCATACGCGTTCCATTGTAACGGCGGAAAACCCGTCAAAGCTTACTGTATTTCAGCTTTGCATCTCAGAGATGATCTTCGGATCAGGTACTGGACACCGGCTTTCACCATATGCCGGCTCTCTTTGGAACAGCATTCCTGTCTTACTCTTCTCGTCAGCGACTTATTATTTGAAAATAATTTATCAGATAAGTTTAGATAAGTCAATATTTTTTGTTAATTAAAATTACTTTTTGCGGTAAAAGCGTTAAAGCAACCGGAATTTTAGTGTATATTTTCTTTTATTACCAAGAAAAGTATATTCTTGTTTAACAGAGCAAGGAAAAGAGGTAAATAATAAATATACCAATGGAAGAGGTAGGATATCATTATCAAAAATGGAAAAAATACGTTTACAGATTGGAAAGACTAGGAGACAATCATGATTAGAATACAAGCTGTTAATAAGAAAAATGAACTGAAGAAGGATATTACTTTAGAGAGGCTGAAAGCTGAGTGGGAAAGTTATAAGTGGTTTTGGGTTGATTTTGATCAGCCAACCGAAGGGGAGACAGCTGAACTTGATAAAACTTTTCACTTTCATCCCCTGGCCATTGAGGATTGTGTTGTCAAACTCCAGCGCCCTAAAATGGACTATTATGAAGACTATAGCTTTTTTGTTACCCATAGCTTAAATCATATTAACGAAGATAAACAGGAAATTAACTTTTTTATTGGTCCCAATTACATAGTATCCTACCACCATGAGCTCTCCAGGGAAATGGATGATGTTTGGGAAAGGCTGAGCTTAAGTAAGAAGATTAGTAAATGGGACCCTTATCTGGTCATGTACCATATCATAGATAAAATAGTGGATAATTACTTTCCTATCGTTTATCAGCTGGAAGATCGTCTGAGTCTCATTGAAGATAACCCAAATGATGAAACGATGGAAGAATTATTGGAGAAATTATTTGATATACGCCATCATTTATTGCAGATTCGGTATACTGTGATTCCAATGAGGGATTTAATATACCGTGTCATTAATTCCCATAGGCTTAAAGGTGTAAAGGAAAGGTACGAATACTTTGCTGATATTCATGACCACTTATTGAAATTGACTGAAATGATTGACGGAAACAGGGAATTGACGACCGATATCCGTGACAGTTATTTATCGATCAATTCCCATCAGACAAACAGGGTGATGAGAGTCCTTACCGTGATAACCACCATTTTTATGCCCTTAACCTTCATAGCGGGCATTTATGGAATGAATTTTGAAAACATGCCGGAATTATCATGGAAATATGGATATTTTGAAACGCTGTTATTAATGTTTATTATTGCCTTAGGCATGTTTTGGTGGTTTAAGAAGAAGGGCTGGTTCAGATAAAACGGCTTTAAGGCAGAATGCATTTTATTGTGCATCTGCCTTTTTGTGTGAGCAGCTCGTATTTTTAACGCCGGGAAACCATGCGTGCGGAAGCTGTGCCTGAAAATTATTCCTTTATCATCTGATACAGTTTTAACATATCATTTCTGCCAAAGATTTTCGGCACAGGATACAAGGGATTGGCTTCCTTTAAGGCACGTTCTGCCATTACCGGAATGTCACTTTCTCTAATTCCGCTCACCTTTTGGGGAATCCCCATTTTTTGGTTAAGGGATTTTATGCTGCCTATAAAGCTCTTTGCATTTTCTTCAGCTGAAGCTCCCGGATCACCAATGTTTGCGGCCAATGCCAGTTCAGCTAGAGATCCCCAGACTGCCTCACCATAATGCTCCAGTACATATGGAAGAATGACGGCATTAGCCAGACCATGAGGAACCGAATAAAATCCTCCGAGCGTATGGGCGATAGCATGAACATTGCCTACATAGGACCTGGTGAAAGCCAGCCCGGCCAGATAAGCAGCTTTTTGCATATGGGCTCTTGCCTCCAGATTTTCGCCATTGATATAGGTTTCATAGAGATTGTCATAGATAAGCCGGACTGCATCAGTGCTGAATTTTCTCGTCTCTGCTGTATTGCTTCTTCCAATGTACGCTTCGATGGCATGGGTTAGTGCATCCATACCGGTTGCAGCTGTTATATGAGGAGGCAGTTTTATAGTAATCATGTGGTCTAAAACCGCATAATACGGGATTAGACACAGGTCAATAATGGCATATTTCTCATGTGATTGGCTGTCAGTAATGACCGCTGCAACAGTGGCTTCACTTCCAGTACCTGCTGTGGTTGGGACTGCAAAAAGGGGAGGGAGCTCTTTTCTAACCTTAAATTGGCCCTTTAATTGTGAAATGCTTTTCTCTGGCCTAACAGCTCTTGCACCAGCTCCTTTAGCGCAATCCATTGGCGAACCCCCGCCAAAGGCAAGAATACCTTGGCAATTATTCTTGATGTATACTTCCAGTGCTTCTTCAATATTGGTAATGGTCGGATTGGGAACGGTCTTATCATAAATATAAAATTCAATATTCCTTTTCTGTAAATTTAATAGCAAACCATCCATCAGCCCAAGAGCCGTGATGCCGCTGTCAGTTACAATCAAAATTCTGCTGATGTCATTCTGTTTAATAATATCAGGCAGTTTGTCCAGGCTATTGGCGCCTTCTATCAGCTCCGGTTCGCGCCAGGGCAGAAAAGGCGATACCAGCTTAAAGGTTTTCTGGTACATTCGGCAGTATGCATTGTACATTTCATTACCTCCGTGAATTTATCGGAAAATTCTAATATTATAATTCATATATACCTTTAGGTTTAAGAAGATGTCAATATGCTGTATCAAATAAACTTGGCACGATTATGTGGAGATTCAATTTCTTTTCCGCTCGATTTTTCCAATCCGAAAGATTGACACCAGCATAAATGTATTTTATAATTATCTTGAATTCGAGATAAATAAATTCGAGGTAATAATTTTCGGTAGTATCTTGAAATGAAAATATATGATTTAGATGAGTTTCATAGATTGAATTTTGGTTACATTAATGAGAAAGAGGTGTGAATAGTGGACAAAGCCACAAGTGGAATTCATCATATCAGTGCGATCGTCGGCCACCCTCAGGAGAATGTCGATTTTTATGCTGGTGTTTTAGGATTGAGGATGGTCAAGCAGACTGTGAATTTTGATGACCCCGGCACTTACCACCTTTATTTTGGAAATAATGAAGGGAAGCCGGGAACAATCATTACATTTTTTCCATGGGCAAAGGCCTCCCAGGGAGTCATAGGGGATGGTCAGGTTGGGGTAACCTCATATGCCATTCCAAAGGGTGCCCTTGGATTCTGGAAAGACAGATTTGAAAAATTTAAAATTTCTTACACAACGGAAAAAAGATTCAGTGAAGAATCAATAAGATTCCGGGATCCTCATGGTCTGGTATTGGAAATGGTGGAAAGAGATGAGGGTGAGACGAATACTTGGACATTTGGAGCCATTACTCCTGATGTTGCAGTAAAGGGCTTTGCAGGGGCGACTCTTTATTCATCCCAGCCAGACCAAACAGCATTACTGCTTGAAAGGGTAATGGGCCTTGAACGCATTGGGGAAGAAGGAGAAATGATCCGGTTCCAATCCTCAGCCCAAATCGGCAATGTCATAGACCTGAAAAAGATTCCCGGCAAGCGCGGACAAATGGGTGTCGGCACTGTCCATCATATCGCCTGGCGGGCAGAAGATGACCAGGATCAATTGGAGTGGCTGGAATATGTGAGGTCCAATGGCTATGGAGTAACGCCAGTCAGGGACCGGAATTATTTTAATGCCATTTATTTTCGGGAGCACGGGGAAATTCTTTTTGAAATTGCAACTGACCCGCCAGGATTTGCTCATGATGAATCACCCGGGAAAATGGGGGAGATGCTGATGCTTCCTGAACAATATGAGAATATGAGAAATGGCATCGAGCGAAAATTAATCCCTATTGAAGTCAGGGAACTGG
>NZ_BCUY01000020.1 GCF_001591465.1 Cytobacillus firmus NBRC 15306 | reverse complement strand
CTCTTTTTTGTGTGTAATTATAGGTTTCTGAATCAACTGGACTCTTGTTTTTATTGAAAAATGCAGATATGCGTCAGGCTCAAATTGTATGCGCCACTCCTTATTCCGCCGACTGTTTTAAAAGTTATATCTGTTCTCTTCAAAAAATATTTTCCCAAATGTAAGATAAGCTTCACGATATGTTAGATAAAAATGAAAACTTGTTAGATAAAAGTCCATACATGCTAGATAATCTCCAAAACCTGCTAGATAAAACTGTTGCGAACCTCTCTCCTTTATATAGCCTCAATAAGATCCATAAACGGATAAGCCGTTTCATCCCACTCAAAAAAGGATAACCTATACACAAAGAATCAATTTTTGAAAAAGAGTTATCAAAAGCCAATTTCTTTTGTACAATAGGGACTTAATGGGGAGAGGACACTCATTTGCCTCTTAATTCCCTATGAAGGAGGACTTGCATTGCTGGAAAACAGTTTTATTATGGTCGCTATTATTCTGATCATTAATATCGTATATGTATCATTTTTTACCATCAGGATGATTCTGACGCTTAAGGGACAGCGTTACCTGGCAGCTTTTATCAGCACGATCGAAGTTGTTATTTATGTCATTGGACTGGGGCTGGTGCTGGATAACCTGAATGAAATACAAAATTTGATTGCTTATGCAGTCGGTTATGGAATCGGTGTTATTGTCGGCATGAAAATTGAAGAGAAGCTTGCTCTGGGCTATATTACCGTAAATGTAATTACAAAGGAATATGACAGAGACCTCCCTAAAGCTTTAAGGGAGAAAGGGTATGGCGTAACCAACTGGGCTGCTAACGGACTCGAAGGCGATCGGATGGCCCTGCAGATCCTGACACCGAGAAAATATGAATTAAAGCTTTATCAGACGATTAAAGAACTGGATCCTAAGGCCTTCATCATCGCTTATGAGCCAAAAACGATTCATGGCGGCTTCTGGGTGAAATCTGTTAAGAGAGGAAAGTTATCTCAATGAGTAAAGGCAAGAACAAAATGTCATTTGAAGTTCAGGAAAATGAAACGATTGACCAGTGCCTGGAAAGAATTAAAAAGGCAGGATATATACCTGTTAGAAGGACTGAGAAGCCTATTTTTAAAGAAGTTAAGACAGGCGGAAAGGTCGATTATGAGCCGGCTGGCCGGCAGATTGTTTTTGAAGCAAAACTAGTAGAAGATTAAAACACGAACATTAATTGTCTGACTTTTAGTATTGTTCGATTTTTCAATTGACAGAGTATCAGGTATGTTGTTAATATGGTGGTAGTTAATAAAACGTGAATAAACCCCTCGTATAATAATGGGAATAGGGCCCATAAGTTTCTACCCGGCAACCGTAAATTGCTGGACTATGAGGGAAAGCTGATATGCCTGGCATGTAGAAGGAATGGTTCCTGCCGTTTGCAGGTGTCTTCCTTACGGTTCTTTTTAGCCCGGACAGATTACTTTCTCTCGTATTAAGAGAAGGGTCTGTGCGGGTTTTTTATATTGGACGATTTGGAGGAGAAAGAATGAGCGCACAAGCAGCAGTCATTATGGGAAGCAAATCAGATTGGGAGACAATGAAGCACGCTTGCGGAATTCTGGAAGAGCTTGAAATCCCCTATGAAAAAAAGGTTGTTTCAGCCCATCGGACTCCAGATCTTATGTTTGAATATGCTGAGCAGGCAAGAGACAGAGGAATCAAGGTAATTATTGCTGGTGCAGGAGGAGCGGCACACCTGCCAGGAATGGTTGCAGCAAAAACGACTCTTCCTGTCATTGGAGTCCCGGTCCAATCAAAAGCTCTAAACGGACTGGATTCATTGCTGTCCATTGTTCAGATGCCCGGCGGCGTCCCGGTTGCAACAGTTGCAATTGGAAAAGCAGGCGCCGTTAACGCTGGATTGCTGGCAGCACAAATCCTTGGCGCTTTTGATAAAGCCATTGCAGAACGTCTTCAGTCAAAAAGAGATAAAACAAAACAGGAAGTACTGGAAAGCAGTGATGAACTTGTCTAATAAAACAATTTTACCTGGACAAACAATTGGAATTATTGGCGGGGGACAGCTTGGGAGAATGATGGCACTAGCAGCAAAAGCAAATGGCTTCAGGATTGCCGTTTTGGATCCAGCAGAAGACTCTCCTTGCGGCCAGGTTGCGGATATTAAAATCCTTGGCGAATATGGTTATTTAGATTCTATAAAAGAGTTAGCTGACGTCAGTGATGTTGTAACATATGAATTTGAAAATATCAGTGCGGAAGCTCTTGAGTGGCTATGTGCAAATGCGTACGTCCCACAGGGGAGCGAGGTGCTGGAAATCACCCAGGACCGGACAAAGGAAAAAGCATCCATCCAAAGAGCTGGCTGTGAGGTAGCGCCGTATGCGGTCATTACGACTGAAAAAGATATTTATGATAATATAGAAAAGCTTGGCTATCCAGCGGTATTAAAGACATCCAGAGGCGGATATGACGGAAAAGGGCAAGTTGTGATCAAGAGCGGGCAGGATATTAAGAAGGCTGCACAGCTTCTTGAGCATGGCGTGTGCGTCCTTGAAAAATGGATAGCTTTCGAAAAGGAAATATCGGTTATTATCTGCCGGAATATCTCGGGAGAAAAAGCGGTATTTCCAGTCGGGGAAAATATCCATAAAGAAAACATTCTGCACCAGACCATTGTGCCGGCCATGATCACAGCTGAAGCTGAGGAAAGGGCAGTAAATGCAGCAAACCAGCTGGCAGAAGCTTTAAGCCTTGTCGGTACATTGGCAGTCGAAATGTTTCTGACAAAAGACGGACAGATTTACATTAACGAGCTTGCGCCCCGTCCGCATAACTCAGGCCATTATTCGATTGAAGCCTGCGAAACCTCCCAGTTTGAACAGCACATCCGTGCGGTTTGCAATTGGCCGCTTGGCAGCACGGAGCTATTAAAACCGGCTGTTATGGTAAACATACTAGGAGAGCACCAGGAGCCTTTAATTAAGAAAATACCTGAATTGGATGACTGGAAGATACACTTGTACGGAAAAAAGGATGCCAAATATAAACGCAAGATGGGCCATGTCACGCTTTTGCGGAACTCAGCCGAAGAGGCAATTGAAGAAGCAGAAAAAAGCGGCATTTGGACCCCTGTGAAGGAAAAGATCGGAGGATAAAACATGATTGAACGTTATACGAGACCGGAAATGGGAGCTATCTGGAATGAAGAGAACCGCTTTCAGGCTTGGCTTGAGGTAGAAATTCTTGCTTGTGAAGCCTGGGCAGAATTAGGAGATATTCCGAAAGAAGATGTTCAGAAAATCCGTGAGAATGCTTCTTTTAATATTGACCGGATAAAAGAAATCGAAGAGGAAACACGACATGATGTGGTCGCTTTTACTCGCGCGGTATCTGAATCCCTTGGCGAGGAGCGCAAATGGGTTCATTACGGGCTTACTTCAACAGATGTGGTTGATACGGCGCTTTCTTACTTAATCAAGCAGGCGAATGATATCCTTCTAAAAGATATTGAACGCTTTGTGGAAATCCTGAAAAACAAAGCACAGGAACACAAGCATACAGTGATGATGGGCCGTACGCACGGGGTGCATGCTGAGCCAACTACATTCGGTTTAAAGCTTGCATTATGGTATGAAGAAATGAAGCGTAATCTTGACCGCTTTAAAGAAGCAGCTGCTGGTGTGGAATTCGGTAAAATTTCTGGTGCAGTTGGAACATATGCAAACATCGATCCGTTCGTTGAAAAATATGTGTGTGAAAAGCTGGGCATCCAGCCAGCGCCAATTTCAACACAGACACTTCAGCGTGACCGTCATGCACATTACATGGGTGCGCTTGCGCTGGTGGCCACTTCAATAGAAAAATTCGCAACGGAAATCCGCGGTCTTCAAAAAAGCGAAACGCGTGAAGTGGAAGAGTTTTTCGCGAAAGGCCAAAAGGGATCTTCAGCGATGCCGCATAAACGCAATCCAATTGGTTCAGAAAATATGACAGGGATGGCAAGAGTGATCCGCGGCTATATGATGACTGCATATGAAAATGTGGCATTATGGCACGAGCGGGATATTTCCCACTCATCAGCTGAAAGAATTATCCTGCCTGACGCTACGATTGCGCTGAACTATATGCTGAATCGTTTTGGAAATATTGTTAAGAACCTAACAGTCTTCCCTGAAAACATGAAACGCAATATGGACCGTACACTGGGGCTGATTTACTCTCAGCGTGTTCTTCTGGCATTGATTGATAAGGGCATGACTCGTGAAGAGGCATATGATACTGTCCAGCCGCGGGCCATGGAAGCATGGGAAAAACAGGTGCAATTCCGCAGCCTGATCGAGCAGGACGAGACGATTACATCAAAGCTAACCGAAGCAGAAATAGATGACTGCTTTGACTATAACTACCACATCAAGCATGTGGATACCATTTTTGACCGTTTAGGTTTATGAAAAAATAAAGAGGTAAAGAGCAGTCTTTACCTCTTTATTATCGGGAAAATTCCCAATCTTCTTAACAAAAACGTCTAGCAGCCATGCGCTATTCAAATAAGGGAGGCTCTCCGCTATGGAAAAAGGAGCATTGTTATACGAAGGCAAAGCCAAAAAAGTTTATCAGACAAATGATGAAAATATTGTCTGGATTGAATATAAAGACTCTGCAACAGCCTTTAATGGTGAGAAAAAAGCAAGCATCAGCGGCAAGGGCCGTTTGAATAACGAGATTACGAGTTTGCTTTTCTCAAAGCTTCATGACCTGGGAATTGAATCTCACTTTATTGAAAAACTTTCAGAGACTGAGCAGCTTGTTAAAAAGGTGGATATCATTCCGCTCGAAACAGTAGTCCGCAATGTTGCGGCGGGGAGCTTTTCTAAGAGATTGGGAGTTGAAGAAGGGAAAGAATTATCAAGGCCGATTGTTGAGTTCTATTACAAAGATGATGAGCTCGGTGACCCGCTGCTGACAGAAGATCATATAGAAATTCTTCAGCTGGCTGATAAACAGGAAGTAGCAATTTTACAGGAAAAGGCACTTCAGGTTAATGCCATTTTAAGAGATTTTTTCAAAGACCTTGGCATTAAATTAGTAGATTTCAAGCTGGAGTTTGGTAAAGATGAATCTGGCCAAATTCTGCTGGCCGATGAGATTTCGCCAGATACCTGCAGGCTTTGGGATATTGAAACAAATGAAAAGCTGGATAAAGATGTTTTCCGCAGAGACCTTGGAAATTTAACAGATGCATATGAAAATATTTTAGCGCGACTGGGAGGCCAAACAGTATGTACAAAGTAAAAGTTTTCGTCACATTAAGAGAAAGTGTTCTAGATCCTCAAGGAACAGTTGTAAAAAATTCACTTCATTCCATGAATTACAGCGAAGTGTCTGATGTGCGCATTGGAAAATATATGGAGCTGACAGTGGAAAAAAGTGATCGTCCTGTAGAAGAAGCTGTGAAGGAAATGTGTGAGCGCTTATTGGCTAACGTTGTGATTGAAGATTACCGCTTTGAAATCGAGGAGGCTGTTGCTCAGTGAAGTTTGCTGTGATCGTATTTCCAGGGTCCAATTGTGACATCGATATGTACCATGCAGTAAAGGATGAGCTTGGAGCGGAAGCTGAATATGTTTGGCATGACGCAGAAAGCTTAGACGAATATGACGGAATTCTTCTTCCAGGCGGTTTCTCTTACGGAGATTATCTTCGTTCGGGTGCTGTCGCACGCTTCAGTAATGTCATGAAGGAAGTTATAAAAGCGGCTGAGGCAGGCAAACCAATTTTGGGAGTCTGCAACGGATTCCAAATTTTATTGGAAGCGGGTCTTTTGCCAGGGGCAATGAGAAGAAATGACAGCCTGAAATTCATCTGCCGCACGGTTGAGCTGAAGGTTGAAAACAACGAAACTATGTTTTCATCCGTATACGGTAAAGGAGAAGTAATTCATATTCCAATCGCTCATGGCGAAGGAAACTATTATTGTGATGAAGCAACTCTAGAAACTTTAAAGGCAAATAATCAGATTGTCTTTACTTATAATGAAACAAATCCTAATGGCAGCCTGGAAAACATTGCAGGCATTGTCAATGAAAAAGGAAATGTACTAGGTATGATGCCGCACCCTGAGAGAGCTGTTGATGAGCTTTTAGGGGGAGCGGATGGCCTGAAACTTTTTCAATCAATCGTAAAACAATGGAGGGAAGCACATGTCGTTAAGCTTTAAGCCAAGTCCGGAACAATTAAAAGCACAGAAGGTATACAAAGAGATGGGATTGTCTGATGACGAATTTGCGTTGATTGAAAAGATTATCGGGCGTTTGCCAAATTACACAGAAATCGGTTTGTTTTCTGTTATGTGGTCAGAGCATTGCAGCTATAAAAACTCAAAGCCCGTTTTAAGCAAGTTCCCGACAACAGGAGAGAAAGTACTTCAGGGACCAGGGGAAGGAGCTGGAATTGTTGATATCGGCGATGGGCAAGCAGTTGTGTTTAAAATCGAAAGCCACAATCACCCTTCTGCAATCGAGCCTTACCAGGGGGCAGCAACAGGTGTCGGCGGGATTATCCGCGATGTATTTTCAATGGGCGCAAGACCGGTCGCACTCCTTAACTCTTTACGCTTTGGAGAATTGGATTCTCCTCGTGTACGGTACCTTTTTAAAGAAGTAGTCGCAGGCATTGCGGGCTACGGAAACTGCATCGGCATTCCGACAGTTGGGGGAGAAGTGCAGTTTGATTCTTCCTATGAAGGAAATCCGCTTGTAAACGCGATGTGTGTCGGCTTAATTGACCATAAAGACATTAAAAAAGGCCAGGCCCATGGCGTAGGCAACACCGTTATGTATGTTGGCGCGAAAACGGGCCGTGACGGTATCCATGGTGCTACTTTTGCATCAGAAGAATTAACAGACCAATCAGAATCAAAACGCCCGGCTGTACAGGTTGGCGATCCATTTATGGAAAAGCTTCTGCTGGAGGCATGTCTTGAACTGGTGCAGTCTGACGCACTTGTCGGCATTCAGGATATGGGAGCTGCAGGTCTGACAAGCTCTTCTGCTGAAATGGCCAGCAAAGCGGGATCAGGAATTGAAATGAATCTTGACCTTGTTCCTCAAAGGGAAACAGGCATGACGGCATATGAAATGATGCTTTCCGAGTCTCAGGAGAGAATGCTGATTGTCGTGAAAAAAGGACGCGAGCAGGAGATTGTTGATTTATTTTCCAAATATGGTTTGGAAGCTGTTTCTGTCGGCAAGGTAACAGATGATAAAATGCTCCGCCTGACACATCAGGGAGAAGTGGTGGCAGAGCTTCCTGTAGATGCGCTTGCAGAGGATGCACCAGTTTATCATAAGCCATCAAGAGAGCCTGAGTATTTCCGTGAATTCCAGGCGATGGAAAATGATATTCCTGCGGTTGAAGATTATAAAGAAACATTAGTAAAGCTTCTCCAGCAGCCGACAATCGCCAGCAAGGAATGGGTTTATGACCAGTACGACTATATGGTGCGCACCAATACCGTAGTGGCACCTGGATCAGATGCAGCTGTCATCCGCATCCGCGGCACCCGCAAAGGATTGGCTATGACGACAGATTGTAATTCACGGTATATGTATCTTGACCCAGAAACAGGCGGGAAAATTGCTGTGGCCGAAGCGGCAAGAAATATCATTTGCTCCGGCGGTCAGCCGTTGGCGATAACAGATAATCTGAACTTTGGAAATCCTGAGAAGCCTGAAATCTTCTGGCAGATCGAAAAAGCGGCAGACGGAATCAGTGAAGCATGCCGCACATTGGATACACCAGTTATCGGCGGAAACGTCTCTTTATATAACGAAACAAATGGAACAGCTATTTACCCAACGCCTGTCATTGGAATGGTCGGGCTTGTAGATGACATAGACCATGTGACAACACAATCATTTAAAGCACCTGGTGATCTTATTTATCTGGTTGGCGAAACGAAGGATGAATTCGGCGGCAGTGAGCTGCAGAAGATGACATACGGCAAGATTTTTGGAAAAGCGCCTGAACTTGATCTCGAAAAAGAAGAAAAGGCACAGGAGCAAATTCTAAAAGCTATCCGTTCAGGACTTGTAGCATCTGCACATGATGTGGCAGAAGGCGGATTAGCAGTAGCAGCTGCGGAAAGCCTTATCGGATCAACAGGTCTGGGAGCGGATATCAAGGTAAAAGGAAATGCGACATCAGCTTTATTCAGTGAATCACAATCCCGTTTCTTGCTATCTGTAAAAAAAGAAAACCAGGAAGCATTTGAAAGTTTAGTAGACGCGACACTAATCGGTGAAGTAACAGAAGCACCTATACTTTATATCTCCAATGAAGAGGGCCTATTGCTTGCTGAACAGGTAGACGTTCTAAAGCAGGCCTGGAAAGGAGCTATCCCATGCTTGCTGAAATAAGAGGACTGAATGAAGAGTGCGGTGTTTTTGGAATCTGGGGGCATCAGGATGCTTCCCAGATCACGTATTACGGGCTTCATAGTCTGCAACACCGCGGCCAGGAAGGCACGGGAATGGTTGTTACCGATGGCAAAAAGCTGAAAGGCATTAAAGGTGAGGGGCTGGTAACGGAAATTTTCACTGCAGATGCCATGAAGGAACTGGAAGGAAAAGCAGCAATCGGACATGTACGCTATGCGACTGCCGGCGGGGGCGGATATGAAAATGTCCAGCCTCTGCTATTCAACTCACAAAGCGGAAGTCTTGCACTTTGCCATAACGGAAACCTGGTGAATGCGACTGCATTGAAGCATCAGCTTGAAGGACAGGGAAGCATTTTTCAAACGAGCTCGGATACAGAGGTGCTGGCTCACTTAATTAAGCGTGCAGGCTTCTCTTCACTTAAGGACCGTGTCAAAAATGCTTTATCCATGATTAAAGGAGCTTATGCTTTTCTGATCATGACCGAAACAGAACTGATGGTTGCGCTGGACCCGAACGGCATGAGGCCGCTCTCACTTGGCAAAATCGGCGATGCTTATGCGGTTGCATCTGAAACATGTGCTTTTGATGTTGTCGGTGCAGAGTATATCCGCGATATTCTGCCAGGAGAACTGCTGATTATTGACGACAATGGATTCCGTTCTGAAATGTTTGCAATGGCCTCTAATATTGCAATGTGCACAATGGAATATGTTTATTTTTCCCGTCCGGACAGTAATATCAACGGAATCAACGTTCATACAGCCCGGAAAAATCTTGGAAAGCAGCTTGCCTTTGAGGCGCCAGTTGAAGGGGACGTCGTTACGGGCGTTCCTGACTCAAGCATCTCTGTCGCGATTGGCTATGCTGAAGCTACAGGCATTCCATATGAGATGGGCTTGATAAAAAACCGCTATGTTGGCCGGACTTTTATCCAGCCATCCCAATCGCTGCGTGAGCAGGGTGTAAAAATGAAGCTGTCTCCGGTACGCGGAGTTGTAGAGGGCAAGAGAGTCATCATGGTGGATGACTCGATCGTTCGAGGAACAACAAGCAGACGGATTGTCACAATGCTGAAAGAAGCAGGAGCTACAGAAGTGCATGTGCTTATCAGTTCACCGCCAATTAAAAATCCATGTTTCTATGGAATCGACACATCAACAAAGGAAGAATTAATTGCCGGCAATCATTCTGTTGAGGAAATAAGAGAAATCATTGGTGCGGACACACTTACCTTTTTAAGTGCAGAGGGCATGGTCAAAGCAATCGGCCGAAAAGACGGACAATGCCTGGCATGCTTTACAGGCCAGTATCCGACGGAGATTTATCCAAGCACTTTGCATCCTTATGAAAAGGTATAAATATGAAACTTGGCCGGTATTTTGCTCTTTTTGGCCGGTAAGTATAAAGAATTGGCCGGTAAATTTCATTTTTGACCGGTAAAAGCACAATGTTGGCCGATAAAATACAAAATCGGCCTTTATTTTTCCAACCAAGAGGTGAAAAGGAATGGCAAATGCATATAAACAGGCCGGAGTAGATATTGAAGCTGGCTATGAAGCAGTTTCCCGCATGAAAAAGCACGTACAGAAGACGATTCGTCCTGGTGTGCTTGGCGGTTTGGGCG
This sequence comes from Cytobacillus firmus NBRC 15306, assembly GCF_001591465.1. Taxonomy (GTDB): domain Bacteria; phylum Bacillota; class Bacilli; order Bacillales; family Cytobacillaceae; genus Cytobacillus; species Cytobacillus firmus. The sequence continues at coordinate 47,091 of NZ_BCUY01000020.1, read as the reverse complement.
GATTTGGCGGCATGTTCGATCTATCTGAACTTAACCTGAAGGAACCGGTTTTAGTATCAGGTACAGATGGTGTCGGTACGAAGCTGATGCTCGCTTTTATGATGGATAAGCATGACACTATTGGGATTGATGCGGTCGCCATGTGTGTAAATGATATTGTTGTACAGGGAGCGGAACCTCTTTATTTCTTGGATTATATCGCCTGCGGAAAAGCGGCGCCTGAACGGATTGAAGCGATTGTGAAAGGAATTGCGGATGGCTGCGAACAGGCAGGATGCGCACTCGTAGGCGGTGAAACAGCTGAGATGCCTGGCATGTACAGTGAGGAAGAATATGACCTTGCCGGCTTTGCGGTCGGTGCCTGTGAAAAATCCAGCCTGATTAATGGGTCCGATATTAAAGCTGGAGATGTACTGATCGGCCTTGCATCCAGCGGAATTCACAGCAATGGCTACTCACTTGTCAGAAAGCTGTTTTTTGAAAAAGCGAATTTGTCCTTAACAGATCATGTAGAAGAACTAGGCTGCACTTTAGGGGAAGAGCTGCTTCGCCCTACAAAAATTTATGTAAAGCCGCTTCTATCAGCTATGAAGGAATTCAAGCTGAAGGGCATGGCGCATATTACCGGCGGCGGATTTATTGAAAATATCCCCCGCATGCTGCCTGAAGGTCTTGGCGCTAAGCTTACTGAAAGCAATTGGGAAGTGCCGCCTGTGTTCACGGTGATGGAGAAGATCGGCGGACTGGAACGCAAAGAAATGTACAACATTTTTAATATGGGAACAGGCATGGTGATTGCAGCGGATAAAGAAAATGCTGATGAACTGATCACCTATTTTAATGAAATCGGAGAAAAAGCCTATCTAATGGGGACAGTGACGGAACAGGAAGGAATTGAAATTCTGTAACTTGGAGGAAGTCATGAAAAAAATCGCAGTGTTTGCTTCCGGAAGCGGAACGAACTTTCAGGCCATTGCCGATGCTGTAAAAAAAGGTGATTTGCAGGCTGAGATCGTCTTGTTTGTCTGTGATCGGCCAGGTGCCTATAGCACACAGCGTGCACAAAACGAACAGGTTCCGCAGTTTGTTTTTTCAGCTAAAGACTATGCTGGCAAAGCAGATTATGAAAGAGCGATTTTGCAAAGGCTGAAGGAGAGCGGCGCCGAGTATATTATTCTCGCAGGCTACATGAGACTGATCGGCCCGACGCTTTTGAAAGAGTTTGAAGGCAGGATTATTAATATCCATCCTTCTCTTCTTCCTGCTTTTCCTGGTAAGGATGCAATTGGCCAGGCGTTATCCGCCAATGTGAAGGTAAGCGGTGTAACGGTTCATTTTGTCGATGAAGGTATGGATACGGGGCCGATAATTGCTCAGGCGCCAGTTGATATAGATGCGGGTGAAACTCTTGAAAGCCTTCAAAAGAAGATACATGAAGTCGAGCACAAGCTTTATCCGCAGGTTTTGCAAAAACTTTTCTGTGCTAAAATGGTAGAGAGATAAAGTATATCATTGATAGAGTCAGGGGGAGCGAACATGAAGAAACGTGCATTAATCAGTGTTTCCGACAAAAATGGCATAACAGAATTTGCCCAGCAGTTAAGCGATTTGGGTTTTGAAATTATCTCAACGGGCGGTACAAAAAAAGCGCTGGAAGAGAGTGGAGTTCCTGTAATCGGCGTAAGCGATGTGACAGGGTTTCCGGAAATCTTGGAAGGGCGTGTGAAAACATTAAATCCGATGATACATGGCGGACTGCTGGCTAAGCATGGCGAACCAGGCCACAAGCAGCAGCTTGAAGAGCATGGGATCCAGCCTATCCAGGTTGTGTGCGTGAATTTGTATCCGTTCCAGCAAACCATCGCTAAACCGGATGTGTCAGTAGAGGATGCGATAGAGAATATTGATATCGGCGGCCCGGCCATGCTGCGTGCTTCTGCCAAGAACCATGACTATGTAACGGTTGTAGTGGATCCTGCCGATTATGAAACAGTTCTTTCACAGCTGAAAGAAACCGGAGAGGTTCAAAAGGAAACCCGCCGCAGGCTTGCTGCGAAGGTTTTCCGCCATACTGCTGCCTATGATGCGATGATCGCTGAATATATGACAGATTTGGCAAATGAAGAAACACCTGAAAAATTAACGGTTACGTATGAACTGAAGCAAACCTTGAGATACGGGGAGAATCCGCATCAAAAGGCAGCTTTTTACCGCAAGCCGCTTGGATCTGAATTTTCGATTGCTAACGCTGAACAGCTTCATGGCAAGGAATTATCCTACAACAATATCAATGATGCGGATGCAGCTCTTCAGATTGTAAAGGAATTCTCTGAGCCTGCCGCAGTTGCTGTTAAGCATATGAACCCATGTGGAGTTGGCACAGGAGAAAATGTATTTGATGCTTTTTCAAAAGCTTTCGCAGCTGACCCTGTTTCAATTTTCGGAGGAATCATTGCCGTAAACAGGGAAGTGGATGCAGATACAGCGATAAAGCTTTATGAGATCTTCCTTGAGATCATTATTGCGCCATCCTTCTCAGATGAAGCGCTTGAAATTTTAAAAGGGAAAAAGAATCTGCGCCTGCTGACCATTCCTTTTGAAGGCAAAAAGAAAGCGGAGATGAGATTGTCTGCTATTGAAGGCGGCTTGCTGACGCAAGAATATGATCTGTTCACCCTTGAAGATGCCGAAGTAAAAGTAGCAACGAAGAGGGAGCCGACAGAAGAAGAGTGGAAAGCACTGAAGCTCGGCTGGAAAGTTGTCAAGCATGTGAAATCCAATGCCATTGTCGTAAATGATGCAAACATGACACTTGGAGTTGGTGCAGGACAGATGAACCGCGTAGGCTCTGCCAAAATTGCGCTTGAACAGGCAGGAGAAAAAGCAAACGGAGCCGTAATGGCATCGGATGCCTTTTTCCCAATGAACGATACCGTTGAAGTCGCAGCAAAAGCTGGCATCAAAGCCATCATTCAGCCGGGGGGCTCCATCCGTGATGAGGACTCCATCAAAAAGGCTGATGAGTACGGAATTGCCATGGTCTTTACAGGCGTTCGGCATTTTAAGCATTAAAAGAAAAGCGGAAGCTGACATTTTTACGGAGGTGCGTAATGAAGGTATTAGTTATTGGAAGAGGCGGACGTGAACATGCAATTTGCTGGACGATGAATCAAAGCCCTTCAGTTGAACAGGTTTTTGCGGCTCCGGGAAATCCGGGAATGGAAGATTCAGCACAGCTGGCCGCCATTCAGGAAAACGACCAGGAAAAACTTGTGCAATTTGCTCAGGAAAATGAAATTGACTTGACTGTAATCGGGCCGGAAGTGCCGCTGCTTGAGGGCCTTGCAGACCGATTTGAAGAAGCCGGATTAAAGGTATTTGGACCGAAAAAAGCTGCGGCTGAAATTGAAGGCAGCAAATCCTTTGCCAAAGAGCTTATGAAGAAATATGCTATTCCGACAGCTGAATATGGAGTATTCAGCGACTATGAAGAAGCGAAAGCCTATATTGAAGCAAAGGGTGCTCCCATTGTTCTGAAAGCAGATGGGCTTGCAGCAGGAAAAGGCGTAATAGTAGCCATGACTATGCAGGAAGCATTATCCGGGATTGAGGAACTATTGTTAAATGAAAAATTTGGCCGGGCTTCTTCAACAGTTGTAATTGAAGAATTCCTTGAAGGGGAAGAATTCTCTTTAATGGCCTTCGTGAACGGTGAAACCATAGTTCCGCTTGAAATTGCCCAGGATCACAAGCGTGCTTTTGATGGAGATCAGGGACCGAATACAGGCGGAATGGGGGCTTATTCACCCGTACCGCATATTGGTGATGAAACAGTTGCAGAGGCTGTTGAAAAAGTTTTGAAGCCTGCAGCAAAAGCAATGGTTCAGGAAGGCCGGAGTTTTACCGGAATTTTATATGCAGGTCTGATTAAAACATCAGCTGGCCCGAAGGTAATCGAATTTAATGCCCGCTTTGGAGATCCTGAAACACAGGTGATTTTACCGCGGATGAATTCGGATCTGGCGGAGGTAATGCTGGCAGTCCTAAATGGGGAGCAGCCTGAAATCGAGTGGAGTGAGGAAGCAATCGTCGGAGTGGTTGCTGCTTCAAAGGGCTACCCTGAAGCATACGAAAAAGGAGCTGTTCTGAATGGGCTGCATTCGCTTAAAGATGTTTTAGTCTTCCATGCCGGCACTGATCGAAACAGCTCAGGTGAGTATGTGACAAATGGAGGCCGCGTGCTGCTGGCAGGCGCCAGAGCGTCTACACTGAAAGAAGCGCAGCAAAAGGTATATTCCGAACTGGAGAACCTTCAGTGCGAAGGTGTATTCTACCGGAAAGATATTGCCGATAAGGCTATCGCGCACGTCCTTTCTTAGTCTTCCGGATATACACAAACAGGAGTGCTACAATGCTTCCAATTATAGCTGTCAGGACGAAGGTCATATCCATTACGTATTCCCAGAACATAATGTCAGCTCCTTTCTATCAGTATAGCCCCAAATTGGGGGCTGATTTTTTTATAAGGTAAGAAAGTATAAAGTTTTGGACGTCGATAACTGTCTAGATCCAGCGCCTACCCCCTCGAGGTCACAAGACGATCCTCCCAAAGAGGCAAAGGACGCCTTTCCGGGAGGATCGTCTTGTGCTTGTCGGGGGAGGCAAGGCGCTTCCGCTTTTCTTAAGACGGATTATAAGGCAGAATCTCCTCAACAGCCTCATCATCATTATTATTATTGTGATTTACTCTCTTTTCCTGAACCATGTCCTGGCCTCTTTCAAAAAGAGCTGTCAATGGGCAAAAGCGGACAATACCCTCAGCCACTTTCATTCCTCCCAGCATGGCCATCACAAGATAAGAGTCCCGCCAAGGTCTCTTCACAAGCTTTGAAGTGCTCCAGGCCAGTACCGTTAATCCGACTGTTATGCGTATTAAGGCATTTACAATGCCGATATTTGATTTTACATGCATAGGTCCCACCACTTTCACGAAATTTTTACAATCTTTTACTGATTCTTTAATGCGTTAAACAGTGAAATATGTTACTATTGTAAAACAAGAGGAAATGAAAGGGCTTTCTTTATTGATATAAAGCCATTTTACTCATTGTAATCATTCTAAAAACAGAGTCTTTATATATAGATATCAACAAGGGAGGGAGTATAGTGCTGGAACAGCGTTACCGTTGGAAAAACAGGCACTTGCGTGAACATGTTTCCGTATTGGACGGAAAACTTTCACCGACGATATTACTTAAGAACGCGCGTTATCTGAATCAGGCGCTTCGCAAATGGATAACAGCAAATATATGGATTCTTGGCGATCGTATTGTTTATGTGGGCGAAAAGCTGCCGGAAAAAACAGATCAGTGTGAGATTATTGATTGTTCAGGACTTACGCTCGTACCCGGATATATTGAGCCGCATGCCCATCCATTTCAATTATATAATCCCCATTCCCTGGCGAGCTATGCATCGCAGTTTGGGACAACAACCCTGATTAATGATAATATGGTGCTTGCTTTACAGCAGGACAAAAAGAAAGCGTTTTCTTTTTTGAAGGAAATGAGAAACATGCCTGCAACAACCTATTGGTGGTGCCGATTTGATGCTCAAACAGAGATCCAGCACGAAGAATCTGTTTTTTCCCATGGAAACGTTAAATCGTGGCTTGAACATGATGCCGTGCTTCAGGGAGGAGAGCTTACAGGCTGGCCGAAGCTATTGGATGGCGATGATATGATGCTTCATTGGATTCAGGAAACAAAGCGGATGAGGAAAAAGATTGAAGGCCATTTTCCGGGGGCATCCGAAAAAACGCTGGCAAAGCTTATGCTGCTAGGTGCTGATTGTGACCATGAGTCAATGACTGGGAAAGATGTGTATAATCGCCTTTTACAGGGATATACCGTATCTCTCAGATATTCTTCCATTCGTCCGGATCTGCCGGTTTTATTGGAAGAAATGCATGAAATCGGCATTGATCAATATGATCGGATGGTCTTCACAACAGACGGTTCCTTTTCCTCCTTTTATGAGCAGGGAATCATTGACCATATGATCCGCATTGCCCTAGATAAAGGAGTGCCGGTAATTGATGCGTATAATATGGCAACCATTAATGTGGCCCGTCATTATGGAATCGATTATTTACATGGCTCCATTGCGACAGGAAGGGTTGCCAATATCAATTTCCTGTCAGATGAAAACGAACCAACTCCAATATCTGTTATTGCGAAAGGGGAATGGGTGAAGAGAGACGGAGAAAATCTGCATGCTTATAAGCCGGTAGAATGGGAAGAATACGGCTTTGAACCGCTGGATATTGGTTGGGAGCTGACAGCTGATGATATGCAATTCTCCATGCCTTTCGGGATAAAGCTTGAGAATGCTGTTATTACAAAGCCCTACTCCATCACAATTGACGTATCATCCGAAGAACTGGAGAAAGACCATGATGAATGTTTCTTCATGCTTGTTGACCGGAATGGACAATGGCGCATAAATACGATACTAAAAGGATTCTCGAAAAGCATGGATGGAATGGCAAGTTCTTTTTCCAATACCGGTGACATCATCTTAATCGGCAAAAGCAAACAGGAAATGCTGAATGCTTTTAACCGGCTGAAAGAAATTGGCGGAGGCATTGTCATATCTGAAGGGGGAAGGATTGTCCAGGAGATGGAGCTCCGCTTAAAAGGTGTAATGTCCCATAAAAATGTGGAGGAATTAATGCAGGAAGAAAAACAGCTTGTGCATTATTTGCGTGATCAAGGCTATAGACATGAAGATCCAATGTACACGCTTCTCTTTTTCTCTTCAACCCATCTGCCTTATATCAGAATTACCCAGCAGGGAATGTATGATGTCATGAATAAAACGGTACTCTTTCCAACGATAATGCGTTAAAATATGAAAGAGGTGTATTAGATAGAGATCAAAACTGCTCAGGGAGCTAACATAGAATCCGCATCAAAAGCAAAAATCACACGGGGTGAAAAATGTTAAATAGATGGATAGCTGTATCAGCAGCGGCAATGCTTCTCGTTTCTGGATGCAGTAAAGAAAAAGCAGAGGAGCCGGCAAAGCAGGAGACGGAAAAAGCGGAAGAAGCCACAAAAGGTGTCAGCTCTGAAAAAGAACTTCCATTTCAATATCCGCTCACAGGCTTCGGGTCGGAAACCGAAGTGGATGGAAGGGCTGTAGCGGTGATGATCAATAATCATCCGAAAGCCCGTCCGCAATCCGGGCTTAACCAGGCTGATATCGTCTATGAAATGCTGGCAGAAGGAGACGTGACTCGTTTCCTTGCTATTTTTCAAAGTGAGTGGCCAGAAATGATAGGGCCTGTCAGAAGTTCAAGAGATTATTATATTGAGCTGGCTAAAGGCTATGACAGCCTCTACATTGCCCACGGCTACAGTCCGGAAGCCAAAGAATTGCTGGATCAGGGGTATGTTGATAACCTGAACGGAATGCAGTATGACGGTACATTGTTTAAAAGGGAAAGCTTCCGGCATGCTCCGCATAATTCCTATATTTCTTTTGACAATGTGCTGAAGGGTGCAAAAGAAAAAAATTATGCGATGAAAGATGAACCGAAATCTCTTGAATTCCTTTCGAAGGAAGAGGTAAAGGCCATTCAGGGAGATAAAGCTGACTCTGCTATGATCTCCTACCTGGACAACGAGTTATTCAGTGTCATCTATGAATATGATGCAGGAATCGAGAAATACAAAAGATATTCCAATGGCGAGCTTACAGCTGACTACAAATCCGGGAAACCTGCATTACTCGATAATATTTTCATCGCAGAAGCAGACCATCATCTGGTTGACAGCGCAGGCCGCCGTGATATTAACTTAACTTCTGGGGGAAAAGGATATCTCCTTCAAAAAGGAAAAGTGACAGAGGTGCAGTGGGAAAATATTGACGGGCGAATTCTTCCTGTCTTAAACGGCCAGCAGGCTGGCCTTGTGCCGGGAAAAACATGGATCAACATCGTTCCATCAAACCCGGGCCTGGAGCAAACGGTTTCCTTAGAAGCTAAACAATAATGAGTGAAAATACTATTTAAACAAAGGGGTATGCAAATATATGCAAATTGATAAGCTAAGAGGCAAAGAACTGGATCAGTTATTTAAGTCTGTATTATCTTTAAAAGACCTGGAAGAGTGCTATCGATTCTTTGACGACTTATGTACAGTGAATGAAATACAATCCCTGGCGCAGCGCCTGGAAGTGGCACGCATGCTTCGTGAAGGTAAAACGTATCATAAAATCGAAACAGATACGGGTGCCAGCACTGCAACCATTTCCCGTGTAAAACGCTGCCTCAACTATGGAAATGATGCCTATGAAATGGCATTGGAAAGAATTAAAGAAGAAGAAGAAGCTGAAAAGGCGTGAATATCCGTTTTGCCTAAACCGATGGGGCTGTTCCCGCGGTTTTTTTCTTTGTCTTCTATTAATTTTTTCCACTCCATTCTTACATCCTGCTTTTATTTTTTATTCCCAATCTTAAATGATATAATGATGAAATGGAATGATAGAATGGAGGCAATTTTGCATGTATGATGTTCGCGAATGGAGCCACGTTTTCAAGCTCGATCCGGATAAAATTATATCAGATGAAGACCTGGAAATGATTTGCGAGTCAGGGACCGATGCGATTATTGTGGGCGGAACAGATGGCGTCACACTGGAGAAGGTGCTGGATTTAATGGCCCGCATCCGCAGATACACAGTTCCCTGTGTGCTGGAGGTTTCAGCGATTGATTCAGTTACACCGGGCTTTGACCTATATTTTATCCCGACAGTCCTTAACAGCAGGGATGTGAAATGGGTTACAGGCCTTCACCAGGAAGCAGTAAAAGAATATGGGGATATTATGAATTGGGAAGAAATCCTTGTTCAGGGCTATTGCATTCTGAATGAAGAATGTAAAGCTGCACAAGTCACCAATTCACGCACAGATTTATCTCTTGATGAGATAAGGGCATATGCCATGATGGCCGAGAAAATGTTCCGCCTGCCAATCTTCTATCTGGAATATAGCGGAAAGTACGGAGATGCAGCAGTGGTCGCAGAGGTGAAAAATACGCTTGAAGAAACCGTATTATTTTACGGAGGCGGCATCCTGGGTGCAGATCAGGCAAAAGAAATGTCTGGGCATGCGGACGTCATTGTGGTCGGAAATGTTATATATGATGATCTGCAGGCTGCGTTGGCCACAGTTGAAGCCGTTCGTGCTTAATTCAGGTTGCTGATGCTTAGCAAACAAGATAAAATAGAATATAAGAACATATGTTTCTATGGTGGTGAAGAGAAGGAATGCAATTTTTAACAGATAAATTATTGAACGGACTAAACCCGCAGCAGCAAAATGCGGTAAAAACAACTGACGGACCACTTCTTATAATGGCAGGAGCGGGAAGCGGAAAGACAAGAGTGCTTACGCACAGGATTGCTTACTTAATGGTGGAAAAGGGTGTGAACCCCTACAATATTCTGGCAATCACCTTTACAAACAAAGCAGCCCGTGAAATGCGCGACCGTATTCATAACATGATGGGCGGAGCTGCAGATGATATCTGGATTTCGACGTTCCACTCGATGTGTGTGCGTATCTTGAGAAGAGATATTGACCGGATTGGCTATAACCGCAATTTCACGATTCTTGATTCAACGGACCAGCAATCCGTTATTAAATCGATCCTGAAGGATAAAAATCTGGATCCCAAGAAATTTGATCCGCGTGCTATTCTGGGGTCGATCAGCTCAGCAAAAAATGAATTGATCACCCCTGAAGAGTATGCGAAAACAGCAGGAGATTATATTCAGCAAGTTGCCAGTGATGTATATACAGAGTACCAAAAGAGATTAAGACGCAACCAGGCGCTTGATTTTGATGATCTTATTATGATCACGATTCAGCTGTTCCAGCGGGTTCCGGAAGTGCTGGAATATTATCAGAGAAAATTCCAATACATTCATGTGGATGAGTATCAGGATACAAACAGAGCGCAGTACATGCTTGTAAAGCTAATGGCAAGCCGATTTAAGAATCTTTGTGTAGTTGGTGACTCGGACCAGTCCATTTATAAATGGCGCGGTGCGGACATTGCCAACATTCTTTCCTTTGAAAAGGATTATCCTAATGCGCAAACCATCATGCTTGAACAAAATTATCGCTCAACAAAAAGGATCTTGCTGGCTGCGAACGAAGTCATCAGCAAGAACCTGAACAGAAAGCCGAAAAACCTCTGGACCGAAAACGCAGAAGGCAGTAAGATCTTCTACTATCGTGCTGACAGCGAACAGGGAGAAGCGCAGTTTGTTGCAGGTAAAATCAAGGAATACATCAGCACCGGCAAGCGAAGCCTTTCGGATATTGCGATCTTGTACCGCACCAATGCACAGTCCCGTGTAATGGAGGAAGTGCTGTTAAAGTCGAACATAGAATATTCCATTGTCGGCGGCATCAAGTTCTACGACCGCAAAGAAATCAAGGACCTCCTTGCTTATCTGCGCCTGATTGCCAATCCGGATGATGATATCAGTCTTCAGCGTGTAATTAATGTGCCAAAGCGCGGAATCGGCTCCGGTTCGGTTGATAAAATCGCCAACTTTGCACAGCTTCATGAAATGAGCATGTTTGAAGCACTTGAGTCTATTGAACTGATTGGCTTGAGCCCAAAAATTACAAAAGGGGCCATTGAATTCAGGGATTTGGTTAAAAACTATACACAAATGCAGGAATACCTATCTGTGACAGAGCTTGTGGAAGAGCTTTTGGAGAAATCAGGCTACCGCGATATGCTGATTGCAGAGAAATCCATTGAAGCACAGAGCCGTCTGGAAAACATTGATGAATTCCTGTCTGTTACGAAAAACTTTGAAGAAGCCAGCGAAGACAAATCGCTTATCGCATTTTTGACTGATTTGGCTCTTGTAGCTGACATTGATAAATTGGATGATGATGGCGAAAAAGCCGAATCTGTTGTTCTTATGACACTTCACTCAGCAAAAGGGCTTGAATTCCCTGTTGTCTTTTTACTGGGTCTTGAGGAAGGGGTATTCCCGCACAGCCGTTCTCTAATGGAAGAGTCTGAAATGGAAGAGGAGCGGCGCCTTGCTTATGTGGGAATTACCAGGGCAGAAGAGGAGCTTTTCATTACGAATGCTCAAATGCGTACTTTATTCGGACGCACGAATATGAATCCGCCATCCCGGTTTATTAAAGAAATACCTGCTGATTTGCTGGATGGCCTTGAACCTGCTAAAAAACCGTCTCCATTTGGATCATCACCGTTTGGCTCTCCTTCTGCTTCAAGAGGAGCACAGCCTCAGCGGAAAGCAGTGATTCGTCCATCAGCATCGAACACAGGCGGAGACGATATTGCCTGGAAGGTCGGCGACAAAGCCCATCATGGAAAATGGGGAACAGGTACTGTTGTCAGTGTGAAAGGCTCCGGTGAAGGAACAGAGCTGGATATTGCGTTCCCGAAACCAGTGGGCATTAAACGTCTGCTGGCCAAATTTGCACCGATTACAAAGGCGTAATCCCCTTTATTTTTAATGAATTATAGAAAGGGCTGAATGTATGGATCTTCAATTGGCTGAAAAAAAGGTGAAAGATCTGCACAACCTTTTGAATCAGTATAATTATGAGTACCATGTTCTTGATCAGCCGTCTGTTCCAGATGCTGAATACGATAGGCTGATGAGGGACCTTATTGAACTTGAGAACCAATTTCCAGAACTGAAAACAGAGGACTCTCCCACACAGCGGGTTGGAGGGGAAATCCTTGATATGTTTGAAAAAGTGGAGCATCAGTCGCAGATGCTCAGTTTGGGAAATGCCTTCAATGAACAGGATTTAAGAGACTTTGACCGCCGTGTCCGCCAGGGTGCCGGAGAAAATGTTTCTTATGTGTGTGAATTGAAAATTGATGGGCTGGCTGTCTCCCTGCGCTATGAGGATGGATTATTTATTCTCGGTGCCACACGCGGCGACGGATCCATTGGCGAAAATATTACTGCTAATCTAAAGACAATCCGTTCGATTCCTCTCCGGCTGAAAGAGAACGTCACAATGGAAGTCCGCGGTGAGGTCTTCATGCCCAGACGTTCTTTTGAGAAATTGAATAAAGCAAAAGAAGAGAATGGGGAGGAGCCGTTTGCTAATCCAAGAAATGCCGCAGCAGGTTCCTTAAGGCAGCTGGATCCGCGCCTTGCAGCAAAGCGCAATCTCGATATTTTTGTCTATGGCATTGCGGATGCGGGGAATACAGGGATTGTATCTCACAGTGAAGGTCTGGATTTTCTGGATAGCCTCGGATTTAAAACAAATAAAGAACGCAAAAGATGTGAAAACATTGAGGAAGTAATTGAATATGTACAGGGATGGACCGACAAACGTCCAAATCTGTCTTATGACATTGATGGTATTGTAATCAAAGTCGATTCACTGGAGGAGCAGGAGCAGCTTGGCGCTACGGCGAAAAGCCCACGCTGGGCCATTGCTTATAAATTCCCTGCAGAAGAGGTTGTTACCACACTAAGGGATATTGAATTAAGCGTGGGGCGAACCGGCGTAGTTACGCCAACTGCGCTTCTGGACCCTGTCCGTGTTGCCGGGACGACTGTCCAGAGGGCTTCACTTCATAACGAAGATTTGATCCGCGAAAAAGATATTAAGATTGGCGATCAGGTGGTTGTGAAAAAAGCGGGTGATATTATTCCCGAAGTTGTGAATGTACTGGCAGAGAGGAGAACGGGTGAGGAGCAGGATTTTAATATGCCGACGCATTGTCCGGAATGTGAGAGCGAACTGGTCCGTCTTGATGGTGAAGTGGCATTGCGCTGCATCAATCCAAAGTGTCCCGCCCAAATCAGGGAAGGCCTTATTCATTTTGTATCCCGCAATGCCATGAACATTGATGGTCTTGGTGAAAAAGTGATCAGTCAATTATTTGCCGAAAATCTGATTAAAGATGTGGCGGATATCTACAAATTAACGTATGAACAGCTTATCCAGCTCGAACGGATGGGTGAAAAATTGGTAAAAAATCTTCTTCAGGCAATTCAAAACTCCAAAGGGAATTCTCTTGAAAAATTGCTATTTGGCCTGGGAATTCGTCATGTAGGAGCAAAAGCGGCCAAAACGCTTGCCCAGGAGTTTAGCCATATGGAGGCACTTGAAAAAGCATCCCGGGACGATTTAACAGCAATTAATGAAATTGGTGAAAAAATGGCGGACTCCATTGTTTCCTTCTTTGAACAAGAGGAAGCCCATGAACTGATTGCCGAGCTGAAAGCAGCCGGAGTCAACATGGCTTATAATGGGCCAAAGCCAGTTTCAGCCGAAAGCTCAGATAGCTTTTTTGCAGGGAAAACGGTAGTTCTGACAGGAAAGCTTGAAATCATGAGCCGAAATGAAGCAAAAGATAAAATAGAGGCGCTTGGCGGAAAAGTATCCGGAAGCGTCAGTAAGAAAACAGATGTTGTGATTGCCGGAGAAGACGCCGGATCCAAACTGACGAAGGCCCAGGAGCTGGGTGTAGAGGTTTGGAACGAGGAGAGACTGGTTGAAGAATTAAATAAGTAAGAGGGTGTAAGCTCCGTGAAAAAACTAATGATGCTTGCTTTATCCCTAACCCTTCTGCTTGCAGGCTGTGCGCCTAATTTTAATAAGCAGGAGGAAGTTGTTCAGGAAGACAAGAACGAAAAGGATAAGGCAATCATTCCGAACTACAAAATTTCTGACAAGTATTATCGAACGCTGCTGCCGTTTAAACCAAGTGAGTCCAGGGGTCTTGTGGTCAATAATATAAGCACTAAATATGACATTAATGAGTTTGAGACCGGACTAATGCGTGTGGCACAAAATACGTTTGACACGGAAAAGTATTTTTTTCAGGATGGCCAGTATCTAAAAAGGGAAACTGTCCAAGCCTGGCTAAACCGCAAGTTCACTGAAACTCAGCTGAAGGAACTCAAAATGAAAGCTGAAGATAACATCGGCCTAAATCCCATGATTGCAGATGGCGGGGATATTGATAAAAATAATGAAAAAAGCCCAATTTATCTAGCCCATATACTTGAACATAACTATCTCGTGAGGAATGATGATGGAAAAGGGAAGCTCGAAGGTGTTGTAATCGGCCTTGCCATGAACTCTGTTCATTATTATCAGAAGGAACAATATGGCGCGACTTTTGAAACAGAAATTAAACGGGATGTTCTTGAACAGGAAGGCAAAAAGATGGCTGAAGAAGTCCTGCAGAGAGTACGGCAAATCAAGGGCCTGAAGGATGTGCCGGTAACCATTGCTTTGTTTGAACAGCAGCCAAGAACTTCGGTTGTGCCGGGAAGCTTTTTTGCATACGCTAAGGCAGAAAAAGGAAGCAATAAGCTAGGCGGATGGGAAGATATCAGCGAGAAATATGTCCTTTTCCCTTCAAGCACGGCTGAAAAAAATCATCGTGATGATTTAACGGCTTTTCTTAACTTTAAACAGGATGTTGAAACATACTTCCCGAATTTCAATGGAGTTATCGGAAAAGCTTTTTATGCCCAGGATCAATTGCAAGAAATCAATATTGATATCCCAATCCAATTCTATGGGAAAGCAGAAGGTATTGGATTTACACAATATGTGACAGGGCTTGTTGTCAAACACTTCCCTGAATACATCTCAGTCCAGGTAAATATCTCATCAGTCAACGGCCCGGAAGCGCTTGTAGTCCGGAAAGCAGACCAAAGTGAACCTTTTGTCCATATCTATCAATAGAACCAGGTACCCAGAAGTGCATGAGATGCACCTTCTGGGTTTTGTTGTTTTGAGAGAGAGGGCTTTGTTGTGATGAAAAATAAGAATTATGTCCAATACAGTACTAAAAAATATATATAACAGTTTTATCCAAGCCTGCCCAATAGGGCTTAAACCCCTTATCCTTCTAAGTGAAACCTGCAACTCCGCCATGTAGATGTTAATATATATCATCAGCGGAGAATGTTTGAAGATAATGTTATTTTCGTGTTAATATAGTCTTTGGATGAAAACGTTTTAAGAGGTTAGCAGACCTTGTTCCAGCATGTTTATAGAGCGGGACGGGGCTCTACGATCTGACGTTTGATATTTGTACACTCAGGAGGCGGTAAAAATGGTACAACCTTATAAGCATGAACCATTCACGAATTTTAAAGAGGAAGAAAATCGTGAAGCATATTTAAAGGGTTTACAAACTGTAGAAAGCTATTTGGGCCAGGATTATGATCTTTTGATTGGCGGAGAGCGTATTTCTACTGAAGATAAAATTGTATCCATCAATCCTTCTAATAAAGAAGAAGTAGTTGGCCGTGTTTCAAAGGCAAACCGCGAGCTTGCGGAAAAAGCAATGCAGGCTGCTGTGGAAGCATTCAAAACATGGAGAAAAGTGAAGCCGGAAACACGTGCGGATGTGTTGTTCAAAGCTGCTGCGATTATCCGGCGCCGCAAGCATGAGTTTTCTGCCCTTTTAACGAAGGAAGCAGGAAAGCCTTGGAATGAGGCAGATGCTGACACTGCGGAAGCGATTGACTTCCTTGAGTACTATGCACGCCAGATCTTAAAAATTAAAGACGGTGTTCCAGTCAACAGCCGTCCGAACGAATATAACCGTTATGACTACATTCCATTAGGAGTAGGCATCATCATCTCTCCTTGGAACTTCCCGCTTGCGATCATGGCCGGCACAACTGTTGCGGCAATCGTGGCAGGAAACACAGTTCTATTAAAA
The DNA here is from genome assembly GCF_001591465.1 of Cytobacillus firmus NBRC 15306. Taxonomy (GTDB): domain Bacteria; phylum Bacillota; class Bacilli; order Bacillales; family Cytobacillaceae; genus Cytobacillus; species Cytobacillus firmus. The sequence continues at coordinate 31,306 of NZ_BCUY01000020.1, read as the reverse complement.
CCAGCTTCCACTACACCGGTTGTGGCAGCAAAATTCGTTGAAGTAATGGAAGAAGCAGGCCTTCCGAAGGGCGTTCTGAACTTCGTGCCGGGCAGCGGTGCAGAAGTGGGCGACTATCTGGTTGACCATAAAGACACTCGCTTCATTTCCTTCACAGGTTCACGTGATGTGGGTCTTCGCATCAACGAGCGCGCATCTAAATTAAACGAAGGCCAAATCTGGCTGAAGCGTGTCATCGCGGAAATGGGCGGCAAGGACACAATCGTTGTCGACAAAGAAGCTGACCTTGAACTGGCAGCGACTTCCATCGTGGCATCTGCCTTCGGCTTCTCCGGCCAGAAATGCTCTGCATGTTCACGTGCCGTTGTAGTAGAGGATGTATATGATCAGGTTCTTAACCGTGTGGTGGAATTGACAAATGAATTAACGCAGGGCAATCCGGAAGACCAAAGCAATTACATGGGTCCGGTGATCGACCAGGCCGCATTTGATAAAATCATGAGCTTCATCGAAATCGGCAAAGAAGAAGGCAAGCTGATGACAGGCGGAGAAGGAGACAGCTCAAAAGGCTTCTTCATCAAGCCGACAGTGTTCGCGGATCTTGCACCGGATGCACGCCTTATGCAGGAAGAAATCTTTGGGCCAGTCGTTGGCTTCACAAAAGCAAAAGATTTCGACCATGCGCTTGAAATCGCCAATAACACAGAGTACGGCCTAACAGGAGCGGTGATCACGCAGAACCGTGAGCACATCCAAAAAGCGCGCGAGGATTTCCATGTTGGAAACCTATACTTCAACCGCGGCTGTACAGGTGCGATCGTCGGATACCAGCCATTCGGCGGATTCAACATGTCAGGAACAGACTCCAAAGCGGGCGGCCCTGACTACATTCTTCTGCACATGCAGGCGAAGACTACTTCTGAAATGTATTAATGAGGCGGGAACAGCAATTTGGTTGCTGTTCCTTTTTTATTGGATATTCAGCACTTTGGAGTATATGATGAAAATAAGCCAATGGATTGGAGTGATGCAAAAATGCCAAACAAAGCTTTGATCAATATCGATTACACAAATGATTTTGTAGCTGAAGACGGTGCCCTGACATGCGGTAAGTCTGGCCAGGTGCTGGAAAAGAAAATCACAGAACTCACACAAGCGTTTATCGCTAACGGACACTTTACTGTTTTTGCCATTGATGTGCATGATAAAGGAAACCTCCATCACCCAGAAACGAAATTGTTTCCGCCGCATAATATCCGGAACACGGAGGGAAGAAATCTTTACGGCACACTGCAGCAGGTTTATGAAATAAACAAGGAAGCTGAGAATGTTTATTTCATGGACAAAACAAGATACTCCGCATTTGCAGGAACGGATCTCGAGATAAAATTAAGGGAGCGTGGTGTAGAGGAAGTGCACCTGGCCGGTGTATGTACCGACATTTGCGTGCTTCATACGGCAGTGGATGCTTATAATAGAGGTTTTAAAATAGTGATTCATAAAGATGCAGTTGCATCATTTGACCAGGAGGGCCATGAGTGGGCCTTACGGCATTTTGCAAATACGCTGGGAGCAGAAGTAGTGTAATTGCCAAGCTGAAGGCTGTAACTGAAACAGCTTACATACAAAAACCCTCTTCACATAAGAAGAGGGTTTCTGCCATTATTTTTTTAGGACAGACTTATATTGATTGTACTGCTCCTGGACTTCTTTTGAAGGCGCCTTATCGAGAAGGCTGACGATGATGATTGCTAGGCCTGCAAAAAGGAATCCGGGCGCCAATTCATACAAATCAAACAGTCCGCCGGTAAGCTGTGCCCAGACAATTACTGTTACAGCACCAACAATAATGCCGGCAAGGGCGCCATTTCGCGTCATACGTTTCCAGAACAGGCTCAGAATGATAACCGGCCCGAAGGCTGCACCAAATCCGGCCCATGCATAACTGACAAGCTCCAATACCTTGCTTTCGGGGTTATACCCTAAGAAGATAGCGATAACGGCAATGCTCAATACAGCAATTCTGCCAACAATCATTTCTTCCTTTTGGGAAGCATTTCTTCTGAAGATGGATTTATAAAAATCCTGCGCCAGTGCACTTGAAGAAACGAGCAATTGAGAGTCAACTGTGCTCATGATTGCTGAGAGAATGGCTGCTAATAAAAATCCGGCTACCCATGGATTAAAGAGTACTTGTGAAAACATGATAAATACTGTTTCAGAATTGGCAAGCGGTGTATCCGCGAAATAGGCGATTCCGGCAAAGCCTACAAACAAAGCTCCGAACAAGGAAATAATCATCCAGGTCATACCGATAAAACGTGCTTTTGGAACATCATTGGTAGATCTTAATCCCATAAAACGAACAAGGATATGCGGCTGTCCAAAATAACCTAATCCCCATGCCAATAGCGAAGCTACACCAACAAAAGTGGCACCGGAATAGACATCTAAATAAGAAGTATCCATAGATCCGATTTTCTGCATCGTCTCATTCCATCCGCCAAGCTCCTGAATGGCAACAATGGGTATAATAATCATGGCAAGGAACATTAAAATTCCTTGAATGAAATCTGTCCAGCTGGCTGCAAGGAACCCTCCAAACAATGTATATGATAAAATAACAGCAGCTCCGACCCAAAGTGCGAGTGTATAATCCATCCCAAATGAGTTCTCTAACAAGATGGCACCGCCGACGAGGCTGGATGAAGTATAGAAAGTGAAAAAGATTAAAATAACGATTGCCGAAACAACACGCAATATTTTTGAAGTATCGTGGAATCGGTTTTCAAAATATCCGGGTACCGTAATAGAATCGCTGGCTACTTCCGTGTAAACCCGCAGTGGTTTGGCCACAAACTGCCAATTTAAATATGCGCCGACAGACAATCCAATTGGAAGCCAAATCTCTCCCATACCGCCTAAATATACGGCACCAGGTAATCCGAGCATAAGCCATCCACTCATATCGGATGCCCCTGCACTCAAGGCTGCAACTCCTGGTCCCAGCCCTCGGCCGCCTAATACATAATCAGATAAATCTTTAGTCATTCTGGCCGCAAGTATACCAATCAGAAGCATTCCTGCCAGATAGATTATGATTGATGTTAACGTTGGAATATTTATATCCATGTTTATTTACCCTCTCCCTTTTCTGTAAATAGAGATATGCCTGATAGTACGATCAATAATGGCATTGGAATCAGAAGCCAAAGCCACGTTGCCATAGTAAAATCCATATGTTCACCTCCTATTAGTCCCCCTATTAAATACCCGCGCAATAGATCCCTTTATACAGTAACATACAGTTTTTTGTTTGGAGATAAGATCGGTTGGGGTTAAGTCCGCTTTTGAAAGACGTTTATTATCATAACATAGTTAAGATGCAGGAACAAAAAATCTAAAAAACTATAAAGATACAATTGTATAAAAATACGTTATTTCGCATTAATTTTCTGCTATATCTACTATATCAACATATCTATTCATCTAAATTTATAAAATTAAGTTGGCTGGCAGGGGGGTTTTTAGGATAAATAAAAAAAGACCCCAGCAGGTCCCTCAAGGATTAAATATTGATTTTTTTCAGTGATGATGTCCGTAAAGTCTATTCCAAGCTGGATGGCTGTCTGGGCAACTTCAGGCCGGATGCCGAGTTGACTGAACACCGATAAGTTTTAATGAGCCGATTACCTCGAAGATTTGGTATGCAACCATTGTGTCGACCATAATGACACCCGACAGGCCAATAATTAAATGACTAATACACAGCTTTACACTCTGCTGCAGAGTCGATTCCATAATGTATTTGGCCCGTTCTGTAACAATATCCCCAACAAGCGGCGATTTCTATCTTTCATAAATTCTCCTTCATGAATCAAATTGATTTCTAAAAACACAACAATTCTCTATATCATAGCCAGAGAATGAAAGTGAAAGAAAATGGGATAAAATATTCTGCTAATTTTGATTTTTTTAAAACAAGGGCTTCCCAATCCAGTTTATCTGTTATATAATACAAAACATAGATAAAATATTGTTTTATAACAACATAGAATTATATCATAACAGAGTGATTTTAATAATCTGTTATGGCACAGAATTGCATTGCATCCGGGATCTTGCTGAAAATCTTTTCAAAATTAAAAGGAGGATTTAATCAAATGTCAGATGAAAGAGTGCGTCAGTTGCAGGAAAGCTGGGAAATGGATGAACGCTGGAGTGGGGTAGAAAGGCCGTTTACTGCTGAGGATGTCATAAAATTAAGAGGGTCAATTGATATTGAACATACATTAGCTCGCCGTGGTGCAGAGAAACTGTGGAAGCTTGTCAATGAAGAGGATTTCGTCAACGCATTAGGCGCGTTAACGGGAAATCAGGCAGTCCAGCAGGTTAAGGCCGGGCTAAAGGCCATTTACTTAAGCGGGTGGCAGGTTGCTGCTGATGCCAACCTTTCCGGAAATATGTATCCCGACCAAAGCCTGTATCCGGCCAACAGTGTTCCTAGTGTTGTTAAAAGGATTAATCAGGCCCTTCAGCGTGCTGACCAGATTCATCATATGGAAGGGGATCATTCCATTGACTGGTTTGCTCCAATTGTAGCAGATGCTGAAGCTGGGTTCGGCGGCCAGCTTAATGTATTTGAGCTTATGAAAGGCATGATTGAATCGGGTGCCGGCGGAGTGCATTTTGAGGACCAGCTTTCATCTGAGAAGAAATGTGGACATCTTGGCGGAAAGGTGTTGCTTCCAACCCAGACTGCTGTTAAGAACTTAATATCTGCAAGGCTGGCAGCGGATGTTATGGGAGTGCCGACTGTTATTGTCGCCCGGACTGATGCTAACGCAGCCGACCTGATTACAAGTGATGTGGATCCGTATGATGCACCTTTCATTACAGGGGAACGCACTCCTGAAGGATTCTTCCGGACAAAAGCAGGACTTGAACAAGCGATTGCTCGGGGGCTGGCGTATGCTCCTTATGCAGACCTGGTATGGTGTGAAACATCTGAACCGAACCTTGATGAAGCGAGACGTTTTGCTGAAGCAATTCATGAAAAATTCCCAGGCAAGCTGTTAGCATATAATTGTTCACCTTCATTTAATTGGAAGAAAAAGCTGGATGACGAAACGATTGCAAAATTCCAGGTGGAGCTCGGCAAAATGGGCTACAAGTTCCAGTTCGTTACATTGGCAGGATTCCATGCTCTGAACCATAGCATGTTTGAATTGGCACTCGGCTACAAAGACCGTGGAATGGCTGCGTATTCTGAACTGCAGCAGGCTGAGTTTGCCAGCGAAGCACATGGTTACACGGCGACAAGACATCAGCGTGAAGTGGGCACCGGCTATTTTGACCAAGTATCAATGGTCATTACTGGAGGCACTTCCTCGACAACAGCTTTAAAGGGATCTACTGAAGAGGAACAGTTTACTGAAAAGCAGGAGGCTTAATTTTTACCCGAATGAAAATTGATTTTTTACCTGTATATTCTCCTATTTTGAACCTCTCTTCCATGGAAGGGGGGTATTTTTTTGATTAACAGGCAAGCACAGTAATTCCTGCAAAAACATACATATTATATAGGCGAAATTTGAAATAGGGCATAATAGTGAATACAATGAAAACAATGAGGTCATATAAGGATGGAGGATATACAATTGGCTGAAAATATAGATGATTATCTTCAACAGGGGATTCATGGACAGAAACAAACCAAGCCTGATGAGCGCCGCAAGTTTCTTGGCTCGCTTCGGGAGAGGGTAGTGATTGCCCTAAAGCAGCCGCAGATGAGGGAAGATGGAATCTATCCTCAGGTGGAAGAAGCTATTAAAGCCAACCGCAAAGCTCATCTTTATTTGAATGGGAATATGAACTACTCCTATTTATCGAAATATATAAAACTGGCTTCTGCCAATAAAGTAGAATATACAATTGTAACCAACAAAGAACATAATTCAGAAATAGGGCTCGTTCTTGCCTATGACTATGCAATTGATAAACCGGAAATATTTGTGGAGAGAAAAACGGTTAAAGCAGAGGCGGAAAAGCCGAAAAAAGGCGGCCTATTTGCCAAACTATTCAAGCTTAAATGAGCAGCGCTGCCACGCTGCTCTGTTTTTTAGGTGAAGGCAACTTAATACAGTCCTAAATTCGGAGTTTACCGGCCAAAATGCAGAGTTTACCGGCCAAATTGATTAATTTACCGGCCAAAATGCAGAGTTACCGGCCGAACGCAATAAAATACCGGCCAAACTACAGCACTTCCTGGCCAAAGCCTATTCCAAGGGTTTCAGGTACAGTTGCGGATCCAAACCCGGACCTTCAATCACAATGGCTGTCATTCCAAGGTAAGAGCCAGATTCGTGTTCCTCGCCTTCATACCAGTAAACAGCGCCTTTTTGGACGGCAATCTGCTCACCTCCAGCAGTTTTTATCCATCCTTCGCCGTCAACGATGAGAAATAGCTGTGGACAAGCTGCCGGGTGCATGCCTAAAACACTGTTTTCCTTAAGGTAGATACACCCAACGGTAGCGGTTTTGTTTCTGATAATCGGACTGATGCTGGTATTGTGGCTGCTGAATTGCGCAATTTCCCTGCTGACACCGGAATCAAATCGGAAAAATTCCATTATCGCCCCTCCTGTACTTTTGATCGCATCCCCAGTTATTCGGTTTGCCTTTCATTTATCCTCTAAAAAGAGATGCAAACACACAACTCATTTAACTCATGGTAAAATAGCATAAGATTGCTGAACCAGCCCATTCTCACGTGTTGCTTTAACGCACGAAAGTTTGGTATGATCATAATAATTGTGCATTGACAGTATTCAATTTTTGGAGGTGGCAGTAATGTCGAGAATTTCAATCGATCAGGTTAAGCATGTTGCACACTTGGCGCGGCTTGCGATGACTGAGGAGGAAGCTAAGGCTTATACCGAACAGCTGGATAAGATGATTTCATTTGCGGAGCTTTTGAATGAGCTTGACACAGAGCATGTTGAACCAACATCCCATGTTCTTGATATGAAAAATGTACTGAGAGAAGATAAGGCGAAAGAAGGGCTTCCACAGGAAGAAGTTTTGAAAAATGCGCCGGAACATCAGGATGGCTATATAAAAGTGCCGTCTATCATTGAGTAGGGAGGGAAAATGGTGAGTTTATTTGATCATAAGGTAGCGGAACTTCATCAGCTTTTACATAAAAAAGAGATCACGGTTACCGATCTTGTCAGTGAATCGTACAAGCGAATCAGTGAGGTTGAAGACCAGGTAAAAGCTTTCTTGACACTGGATGAAGAGAGAGCCCGCGAAGCAGCAAAGAAAATGGATGAAAAAATTGGAACGGACGAGGCGAAAGGCCTTTTGTTCGGTATGCCAATCGGTGTAAAGGACAACATTGTAACGAAAGGGCTGCGCACCACCAGTGCGAGTAAGATCCTTGAAAACTTTGATCCAATTTATGATGCAACGGTTGCTTCCAAATTACATAATGCTGAAACCATTACTATCGGTAAATTGAATATGGATGAATTTGCAATGGGATCATCCAATGAAAACTCAGGATTTCAGGTAACCCGAAATCCCTGGAATATTGAAAGAGTTCCCGGAGGGTCTTCCGGCGGCTCTGCTGCCTCTGTTGCAGCAGGAGAGGTTTTATTTTCTCTTGGCTCAGATACAGGCGGCTCGATCAGACAGCCTGCTTCATATTGCGGAGTTGTCGGGTTAAAGCCTACATATGGCAGAGTATCCCGTTTCGGACTGATTGCATTTGCCTCATCTTTAGACCAGATTGGACCGATTACCCGCACAGTTGAAGACAATGCTTATCTGCTTCAGGCTATTTCAGGTCTGGACCCAATGGATTCTACTTCAGCAAATGTAGATGTTCCAAGCTATGCTGAAAGCTTAACTGGCGATGTTAAAGGGTTGAGAATCGCTGTACCAAAAGAATATCTGGCTAAAGGTGTAGATGAAGAGGTGCGCCAGTCCGTACTGGATGCCCTGAAGGTATTAGAAAAACTGGGGGCAACATGGGAGGAAGTTTCCCTGCCGCACTCCAAATATGCCCTTGCAACGTATTATCTGCTGTCCTCCTCCGAGGCATCGGCCAACCTGGCCCGCTTTGATGGTGTACGCTATGGCTATAGAACCGCAGATCCTGAGAGTTTAATCGATTTATACAAAAAGACCCGTGCAGAAGGCTTCGGGGATGAGGTTAAACGCCGCATTATGCTTGGAACGTTTGCCTTAAGCTCTGGCTATTATGATGCTTACTATAAGAAGGCTCAAAAGGTGCGTACACTGATTAAACAGGACTTTGAAAAAGTCTTTGAAAAGTATGATGTTATTATTGGGCCGACAGCGCCAACTCCAGCCTTTAAGATTGGTGAAAATACGTCTGATCCGCTGACTATGTATGCGAATGATATCCTGACGATTCCAGTAAATCTTGCCGGCGTGCCCGGAATCAGCGTACCTTGCGGATTCGCGGATGGACTGCCGCTTGGCCTTCAGATTATCGGAAAGCATTTTGATGAAAGCACTGTTTACCGCGTGGCGCATGCTTTTGAGCAGGCTACAGAATTCCATAAGCAAAAACCGGGACTGTAAGGGGGGAAATTCATGAAATACGAAACGGTTATAGGACTTGAAGTACACGTTGAACTAAAAACGGATTCAAAAATATTCTCTGCAAGCCCAAACCATTTTGGAGCAGAGCCTAACTCCAACACGACGGTCGTTGATCTCGGCTACCCTGGAGTGCTTCCTGTCATTAATAAAAAGGCAGTTGAATTCGGAATGAAAGCTGCGATGGCACTGAATTGTGAAATTGCACCAGTTACAAAATTTGACCGGAAGAATTATTTTTATCCGGATAACCCGAAAGCCTACCAGATTTCACAATTTGATAAGCCTATTGGAGAGCATGGCTGGATTGAGATCGAGGTTGACGGCTATAAGAAAAAAATCGGCATTACGCGGATTCATCTTGAAGAAGATGCGGGCAAGCTGTCTCATGCTAAAGGATATTCCCTTGTAGACTATAACCGCCAGGGTACTCCTCTGATCGAGATCGTTTCTGAGCCGGATATCCGTACGCCAAATGAAGCTTATGCCTATTTGGAGAAGCTAAAGTCCATCATCCAGTATACTGGCGTATCTGACTGTAAAATGGAGGAAGGTTCACTCCGCTGTGATGCGAATATTTCCCTTCGTCCTGTCGGCCAGGAGGAATTTGGCACAAAGACAGAGCTTAAGAACCTAAACTCGTTTAACTTTGTCCGCAAAGGACTAGAATACGAGGAGAAGAGACAGGAAGAGATTCTAAGTTCTGGCGGAACCATCCAGCAGGAAACATTGCGCTTTGATGAAGCGACCAATAAAACGATTCTAATGAGGGTAAAAGAAGGTTCAGATGATTATCGTTATTTCCCTGAACCTGACTTACTTGATATTCATATTGATGAAGAGTGGAAAGAGCGCATTCGTGCAGAGATCCCTGAGCTTCCGGACCAGAGAAAGAACCGCTATATTGAAGAACTTGGGCTGCCGGCCTATGATGCAGCTGTCCTGACAGTGACAAAAGAAACATCGGATTTCTTTGAAGCGGCTGTCAATAATGGAGCAGACGCCAAGCAGGCCTCCAACTGGGTAATGGGTGAATTGTCAGCGTACTTGAATGCTGAACAAAAAGAGCTAACAGATATAGCTTTGACACCTGAGGGACTTGCCGGAATGATTAAGCTGATCGAAAACGGAACCATCTCTTCCAAAATTGCTAAAACAGTTTTTAAAGAAATGGTTGAAAATGGCGGAGATCCGGAAACAATCGTAAAAGAAAAAGGCCTGGTCCAGATTTCGGATGAAGGTGCACTACTTAAAATTATCGGTGAAACACTTGATGCGAATCCGCAATCGATCGAGGATTTCAAGAATGGAAAGCAAAAAGCAATCGGCTTCCTTGTCGGCCAAATCATGAAAGCCACAAAAGGACAGGCCAACCCGCCGCTTGTTAACAAATTATTGCAGCAGGAAATACAAAAAAGATAAAAGGTGAGCTGATGGGAATCCATCAGCTCTTCCTATATTCCGACAAAAAAGTAAAGCCTATTTCCCAGGAAAAGATAGAGTTTTACAAAGTGCTACAGCAAATGCAGGAATGAAAGCGGATCGAAAAGAATATACACTAAAGAAATCGAAATAAGGGAGTGGCTACTATGAAATTAATGGAATGGTTTGAGAAGGGTATAAGTCCGCAGAATTATATAGAAGCGATGCAAGTTAATAAAAAAGAGATGAATCAAATATATAATGGTTTTTCTTTATCTGATGAGGAAAAAACAAGATTGGCAGATCTTAAGGATGCCGGCTTGAAAGTAATTGCACTGACTGAGGATTGGTGCGGTGACGCCATGCTTAATAATCCGATCCTATCAAAACTTGCAGAGGAAGCCGGTATGGACGTCCGTTTTATTTTAAGGGATCAGAATCTTGAGCTGATGGACCAGTATTTGACTAATGGAACATCCAGAGCAATACCGATTTATATCTTTATAGATAAAGAAGGGGATGAAAAGGCTGTTTGGGGACCCCGGGCCAAACAGATTCAGGAATTGGTGGATAGTGAAAGAAGCAAGCTTCCTGCACAGGATGATGTAAACTTTAAGGACGAGCAGATGAGCATGTACAGAAGATTAACTGCTTCCTATCAGGAGGATTCTAAGATCTGGCATACGGTGGCAGATAGTATAATAAATGCTCTAGTTTCTGGAAAATAAAGCCGGAAGGATGTTTTAAATGGGCTGGAAACAAAACTCCTTAACTGCGAGGCTGGGAATCCAGTATCCTATCTTCCAGGCTCCGATGGCTGGCGGGCTGACAACTCCGGAATTAATCAGCGGGGTATCCAATTGCGGCGGACTTGGAAATATGGGTGCCGGCTATATGATGCCAGATGATATAAGAGCAGATATAAAACAGGTTCGGGAATTGACTGATCAGCCCTTTGGCATCAATCTCTTTGTTCCGGATCGCGATGTATCAGCTAAAACAGAAGACATCATTGCCATGGGGACTGTTCTTGAACGATACAGCAGTGAACTTGGTATGGCGGAAAAACCAGCTCTGCCGGAAAAGGATTATACTTCGTTATACAAAAAGCAGCTTGCTGTTTTAATGGAAGAACGTGTGCCTGTTTGCAGCTTTACGTTTGGCATACCTGATTCCACCGATATTTCCGAATTAAAGAAACAGGGTACGGTCATTATTGGAACTGCAACCAATGTTAATGAAGCAGTGGAATGGGAAGAAGCTGGTGCAGATATGATTGTTGTTCAGGGGTTTGAAGCAGGTGGACACCGGGGAACTTTTCACAGGGGGGAAAGCGGTCAGATCGGTTCCATGGCTCTCATACCGCAGGCGGCAGATGCAGTAAGCTGTCCTGTGGCTGCTGCAGGTGGAATCATGGATGCCAGGGGAATTGCTGCTGCCATGATTCTTGGGGCAGAAGGAGTCCAGCTGGGAACGGCCTTTCTTACATGCAGGGAAAGCGGGGCTCACCCGTTGTATAAGCAGGCATTGCTTAATGCAAGGGAAGACCAGACAGCTGTGACGAAGGCATTCTCAGGAAAGCCTGCAAGAGGGATCCGCAATCAGTTCATGGAAGATATGCAAGGTGTGCCGGCGTTGCCTTATCCGTTGCAGAATGACCTGACAGCTCCTATCCGGAAGCAGGCAGCGAAAATGGGGCGGCCGGAATTTATGTCATTATGGGCTGGACAGGGAGTGGGACTGTCTGAAGAGGTGACAGTGAAGGAACTGATGATTAAGCTTGTTAAGGGGACAGAAGCATTATTGGAGAAGTAAAAAGCAGAGCCAAGTGAGGCACTGCTTCTGTTTTATTTGCCGGCCAATACGTTTGTAAGAGGCGGTACAATTTGCTTTTTGCGTGAAACAACGCCCTTTAATACGGCACTGTTGTTTTCAAGTGTTACATCATAAGCTTTTTCAACTGCTGCAGCTTCTTTGCCAAGAGAGATGGCAACTGAGTCGTTGTTAAGGATGTCAGTTAAAACAAAAACAAACAGGTCAAGCTCTTTGTTATTGATGTTTTCAGTAATGACAGCTTCCAATTCTTCCTGGCGGCTTAATACGTCATTCAGGTCAACTGCATTTACCTGAGCGATTTCTGTTTTATAGCTTCCCATTTGGAATTCCTTTGCGTCAAGGGAGATTAGCTCTTTCACGCTCTTCTTGCTTAAGTCTGCTCCTGCTTTAAGCATTTCCAGACCATATTCTTCTGCATTTACTCCCGCAATTTCAGCAAGCTCACGTGCTGCTGCAACGTCCTGATCTGTACATGTTGGAGATTTGAACAGAAGGGAATCAGAGATGATGGCAGAAAGCATCAGTCCAGCAGTTGCCTTGCTGATTTCCACTCCATTTTCCTTGTACATTTTGTTTAAAATGGTTGCTGTGCAGCCAACAGGCTCTGCGCGGTAGTAAAGCGGATCGCTTGTTTCAAAGTTTGCAATGCGGTGATGGTCAATAACCTCAAGGATTTTAACATCTCTGATATCATTAGCGCTTTGCTGGAATTCGTTGTGGTCTACAAGAATTACTTCGCTGGCTTCCTTGGATACTGCCTCAACAAGCCGGGGAGCTTCAGTCTTAAAATAATCTAAAGCATATTGTGTTTCCTCATTTACCTGGCCCAGGCGGATTGGCTCTGCATCAACGCCTAATTTGTTTTTTAATTCTGCATAAGCAAGTGCTGAACAGATTGAGTCAGTGTCCGGGTTTTTGTGTCCGAATACAAATACTTTTGACATAATTCCTACTCCTTCTATATGTAATGTTGGCTTTGGCATGCTGTTATTTTACCATATTTCTAATGTAATGGCGGTACAGGGAAAAATCAAATTTTGTTTTTTTTTCAATTGCTAGAGGAAGCTTGGGTGTTTTGGAGAAATAAAAAAAAGTAAGGAGGAGACTAACATGGGAAAAGTAGCCGTAATATCTGATATTCATGGAAATATCACAGCTCTGGAGGCTGTGCTGGACAATATCCGTGAACGCGGAATAGAGAATATTTTTTGCCTGGGTGATTTAATAGGAAAAGGACCCAATTCTCTTAAAGCCGTTGAACGGATTAAAGTGACCTGTGAAGTGGTCCTTCTTGGGAACTGGGATGACTTTATGCAGAAGCCGCTGGACTTTGAAGAGGGGCAGTGGCATCAGAGACAGCTGGGGGAAGAGGCCTTGTCCTATTTAGGCACGCTTCCGTTCCATCACGATTTTTATATGAGCGGAAAATATATCAGACTCTACCATGCTTCAGCCAAAAGCATTTATCACCGGGTTGTGCCGATGAGGGATTCACATGAAGAAAAGCTGGCTATGTTCGAGAATACGGAGAATATTACTGCCGGAGAGGAAGGCAGGACTCCGGATGTTGTCGGGTACGGGGATATTCACGCAGCCCTGGTTGAACCGATTCATCCGCAAAAGACACTATTCAATGCAGGAAGCGTCGGGAACTCCCTTGATATCCCTCAGGCAACCTATGCGATTTTGCATGGGGAATACTTAGCAAAAGAGGCTGCGCCTTTTTCCATCGAGATTGTCCGGGTTCCATATGATATTGAAAAAGAAATCAGCATTGCCAAAGAAATGGGAATGCCGAATCTTGAGGCCTACGCGCTGGAGCTGCGCGAAGCGAAATATAGGGGGGCGCCGAAGAAAGTGCAGGCAGAGAAATAGGAGACGTCATTGTGTCCTGTGCACATAATAAAAATTAACCGCACATAAAAAGTGCTGAGCGCACATAAAAAATCTTATCCGCACATAAATTCCAGCTATCAGCACATAATTTACGGATGCGGGCATTTTCAACATCATATAAACAATCAAAAAAGCTGACTTCCGTCCGATGCGGAGTCAGCTTTTTGTATAATTAAAAAATTTTCCTGCCTTTTTTGGAAAGAGCGTAATAAATGCCGTGCTGCAGGTTTGTGAAGCAGTTAAATTTAGAGAGATTAAAGTTGGTTTCCGTAATTTTAGTGCCAAGTTCCGGAGAAATGCCGACCAGAATGGTTTCGGTGCCGATCAGATTAGCTGCAGCAGCCAATTTGCTTAAGAATTCCACCGTGTAGGCACTGATGGACTGATTTAACCCGGTCAGGTCCAGGATTAGGCAATCTGCCTGGTGCTTCGGAAGGCTATGAAGAGTTTTATCGACGAGTTCTTCAGAGCGGAATTCATCATATCTTCCTAAAAGAGGGACAACAACAATTCCATCCAGGACAGGAATAACCGGTGAAGAGATTTCTTTAACAAGCTGCTTTAATTCAATCGTCCGGTACTCCACTAATTTTTCAAGCTCGCTGATTTTTTTTGATTCTTCGCGCCTTGCCAAAGCGTGTATATTTTCCTCAACAGTAACGCTTGAAGGGAAGTAATCCAGCTCTGTATAATCCTGTCCGGCCAACTGGTCAGCTGCCTTTTTATACCAAAGGCTTGTGCCGAACACAGCGGAAAAGATTCCTGCAAAATGTCCCGGCAGGAATGTTCCAGACTCGTTTTTCCCTTGTTCTTTGTTAATCTTATATTCCCAGCTGTCAAGTGCTCTGACCCTGGCGGTTTTTGCAGCGGGATCTAAATCAGTAATGATAAATTTTCCCCAGCCGGCAGAAGCATATATTCTGGGGATGATATTGGCCACTTCTTCTATGGGGAATTTTAAATCTTTGAAGAATGTCCCTACTACCATTCCCTGCCTGAAGCCGGTGGTCTCAAGTACAAGGCTGGAAGTTTCCTTTCCAGAGATCTCTTCAATTGTATCGAAGAAGCTTTTCATTGCGGATTTTATCCAAAATAGGACTGCATCATCGCCTTCAAAATTAAACAGACCTTTTTCAAGGTCCCAATTAAAATCAAAACCATCAATTTTCGTTTCAAGCACTAGGCTATTTTCTGTCATACCATTACCCCCTGATATTGATATGTATAGTTAAGTTACTTTTATTTATCTAGTAAGTAACCAATTTTATATACCCTCAACTTCAAACCTTAAACCTATTTTAGAAAATTATCTGCGTCTGTTTATATTCAAATTCTTCGACTTTTCATTTACATAAGCGTACATAATATCTTTCTCATTCAAATTGTTTTGCTGCAGCTGCTCTATAAGCCACTCTTTAGTCTGTCCCAGCAGCTCGAGATTACGCGCCTGAATCCTTCCATCCACAATCACTGCGATCGGGAGCCCTTCATCCTGTATGCTGATCTTTAAATGTTCAACTGTTACAGGCGTATTGGCCACTTTCGGTATGATGCTCACTTCACCGATGGGCTCGAGAATAGCGTAATCCACATCTACAATTTTGGGATAGCCTTTGCTTCTTAAGATGGACAGCAGCTGAGACATGGATAAATGGGATTTTTCCAGATTGTCTTCAAGGATTTCTCCATTTTTAATCAGCATCGTCGGCTCACCAAGAAAAAACCGGTTGCCAATTTGGTTTAAAGTCAAATAAGAGAAGAGAATGTGAAGGCCTACCAGAATGGCCAATGCTGCTAATGTCGGCCAGTATTCTGTGCTAATGAGAGGTTCAGAAGCTACTGTGCCAACGATAATGATGGCGACCAGGTCGTAAGGAGTCATCTGGATAATTGTCGACTTGCCCATCAGTCTCATAATCATAATTGTGATTAAGTAAAGACTCGCTATTTTTAAGATCAAGAACATATGCAAGCTCCTTCGAATGCACTTTATTAAAAGGTTTTGCTTAAGGAGCTGCTTTCATGTGAAAAATAATAAAAAAACCCGAATGCAGGATCCGGGTTTCAATTAGGCTCGCTTTTTATCATCTCTTGGAGGGATGCGGTCATCTTTTAAGCGCCTATCATTGATTTTAGGCTCATTATTCTCAATAAAGTTTTTAATGTTCGAACGATGCAGGAAAATCAGAAATAATAGGAAAATAGAAAAGATAAGTTCATGTTCAGTGCCTTCAGTAAATAAGGAATAAATAAGCAAGGATGCACCCATTGATAAAGAGCCGAAAAATACATACTTCGTTAGGAAAATAATAGCGGTAAAAGAAATATAGGCGATTAAAAACATCCAAATATTTGCTGCAAGCAATACACCTGCAGTGGTTGCGATGGCTTTTCCTCCGCGGAATCCTGCAAAGACCGGAAAGCAGTGACCGGCAACTGCGGCCATCCCGACTATTAGCGGATCAGCCTGAGCGTTCAGAATGACAGGCATTGCCGCAGCTGCAGCACCCTTGCCCACATCCACCAGCAGAACCACGATAGCTGCTTTCTTGCCAAGAACCCTTAATGTATTAGTCGCACCGGGATTATTGCTGCCATGATCACGAATGTCAATTCCAAAGGCAAATTTGCCAAACAATAAGGCAGTAGGAATTGATCCTATCAAGTATGCTGCCAGGTAAATAAGAAAAGTCATCGTATTCATCCTTTTTCATCAATATATTCAATTGGTTTTTAGAGTTGTCCATTATTTGAAAATTTTTTACCAGCCTCCTCTGTATATAGTCATTGCTTACAGTTTACCATATAATGGTTTAGTAAAAAGGGAGAATTAATCATTATCTATAATAATTAGGATAGAAAATACTGTAACTTTTTAAGTAAGAAATTATTATAAAAAAGGTATTGAATTATTCCATTCTCTAAATTATGATTGTTTCGGCACTCAAAAAGAAAGCATGTTATTCGAATAGTTATAAGGACATGTTTGATAAGAATAATACCCTGCAGGATATTATTTGTGTTTCAAAGCACTCCCTGTAAGGAATATTGGAAGGATGATTTTCATGGAGCATTTTTCATTGGAGGAATGGCGGAAATATGCGAAAAATGAGCTTTCTGAACATGAGCGTGAACTCTATGAAGATCATCTCTATATATGTGATCAATGTCTGGAAGTATACCTAGAAGCAATGGACGAGGAGGAGTACTCCTTGCCCGCAATGCCGGGGGAAGAGGACTTTACCAATCTTGTTATGGCTCAAATTTCAGGCGAAATTTCCGAAGAAGCTTCTAAGGAACATAGTGGGCTGCCTCCTAAAGAATCCTGGTTTGAACGCTGGTTTCCTCTTGCCTTCGCCTGCTTTATGCTCATTGGGGGATTAATAACGATGTACCGGGAGAAAAATCAAATAGATCAGGAGTGACTCTTAACGGAAGTTAGGAGTTTTTTTATATGAAAAAATTTGAAAATTCATATAAAAATACTTACAATAAAAAAGACCGATTAGTTTATTTTAATTCCAATGCCTGGGGAGTGAGAGATATGGGAAGAAGGCAGGTTCCGCAGGAAATGCAAAAAAAGAGCAAGAGTGTCCATCTTGAGCAATGGATTTGGGATTTGGCAGCACAGATGCAGCCGTGCCGTTCAGCAGCTATCAGAGATTTATTTCTCGCTAAAATGAAAGAAGACTTGATAAAAGCGGGATTGGCGGAGGAAAACATGGAAATCACGAGTGAACATGCCAGCCTATATATAGAAGAAATCCTGAATAAAAGTGAAATCAGCAGGAAGTGCTGCTGATAAATGAATAACTGAAAGAGACTAAATCCAATGCCTTGGAGGGACAGAATTGACGCCTATCGTATCAGAGGAATATAAACGGAAAAAAAAGAAAGAGATCCTGTCTGGCGCCTTGGCCTGTTTTGCCAAAAAAGGATTTCAGGCAGCGACCATAGATGACATTGTCGCATATTCAGGAATCAGCAAGGGAGCCATCTATAATTATTTTAAAAGCAAGGAAGAAATCTATTTGGAGCTGTTGAATGAGCAGACAGAATCAGCTAATGCAAGACTTGCAGAG
Organism: Cytobacillus firmus NBRC 15306; assembly: GCF_001591465.1. Taxonomy (GTDB): domain Bacteria; phylum Bacillota; class Bacilli; order Bacillales; family Cytobacillaceae; genus Cytobacillus; species Cytobacillus firmus. The sequence goes on along the minus strand of NZ_BCUY01000020.1, from coordinate 13,439 downwards.
AAAATATCCATGTTCTCCTCCGCGGAAGAGAAACTTGAATACCTGTTTGACTTGTACAGGGATATGAGCCCATTCAGCCGGGAACGAAAAGATAGAATAACTGTGCAGCTGGAATTTACGCTGCATTCCTCAAGAGATGAGAACCTGAATCGAATCCTGAATGAGCGGGGAAAGAAGTTCTTCTTAAACCTGATAACAGATATTATGGAGGAAGGACAGAACGCCGGGGAATTCCGTTCCGATGCAGATCCAAATCATGTAGCAGGGTTGTTCTGGACTTTTATGGACGGGGCAATGCTTCATAGGGTTATCAATGAAGAATATCCATATAGAACCATTATTGACTATGTTAAGAACCTTGTTTTGCAGGATCTGAAACAGGAATAATACTCAACCTCATCCTTGTTAATGCTGATTTTAGACCGCCAGGCCAAGAAATATAACTTAATTACGATACTTTTTCGCTTAATAAGGGTATAATTCATTTGTGCATCTGATCACTTGTGAAAACAGCAGGAAGTGAATAGAATAGAAACGGATAGCAGTGAATAATTGCTAAGCCGAGGACTATTCGCTATGATGTAAAAAGATGGAATAAAAAGGATTAAGTTTAGATATTTCAATAATAGGATGATGGGCTATGAAAAGAGCAAGAATTATTTATAATCCGACTTCAGGCCGGGAAATTTTTAAAAGACATTTAGCAGAGGTTTTGCAAAAACTGGAGAGAGCTGGCTATGAAACCTCATGCCATGCCACCACAGGTGAAGGGGATGCGATTAAAGCTGCCCGGACTGCTGTTGAACGCCGATTCGACTTGGTCGTTGCAGCAGGCGGAGACGGTACGATTAACGAGGTTGTAAATGGACTCGCCGAACAGGATTACCGTCCGCGCCTCGGCATTATCCCAACGGGCACAACCAATGATTTTGCACGTGCTCTCCATATTCCAAGAGATGTGGAAGCGGCAGCAGATATCATTGTAAAAGGGGATACCATTCCTGTGGATATCGGCCGCATAAATGATAAATATTTTATTAATATTGCTGGCGGAGGAAGGCTGACAGAGCTGACTTACGAGGTGCCAAGCAAGCTTAAAACCATGATTGGCCAGCTTGCCTATTACCTTAAGGGAATTGAAATGCTGCCTTCTATCCGCTCAACTGAAGTGAGCATTGAGTTTGATGGCAAAATCTTTGAGGGTGAGGTCATGCTTTTCCTTGTCGGTCTGACAAATTCAGTCGGCGGGTTCGAGAAGCTTGCGCCGGATTCCTGTATTAATGACGGGCTATTTTCCCTGCTGATCTTAAAGAAAACCAATCTCGCCGATTTTATCCGGATCGCGACAATGGCAGTCCGGGGTGAGCATGTAAAGGATCCGCATGTCATCTACACGCAGGCAAACCGCATTAAAGTGCAATCCAAAGAGAAAGTACAGCTCAATCTTGACGGTGAATTTGGCGGGCTGCTTCCTGCTGAATTCGTAAACCTGTACAGACATTTGGAAGTATTTGTCCCTATTGACCAGATTCGTGAAGAAGACCGTCCAACCGATTGGGAAAGCTCCCACGAATAATAGGAAGTCCGCTCTATTACAGGGCGGGCTTTTATTATGCAAAAACACAAGAAGTTGTGAAAGATGCAAATAGAAAAGTATTTACTGCAAATAGAAGAGTGAAAGAGCACATAGACAGGGGAATCCTGCAAATAGACTGGAAAAAATACAAATTCAGGATTCGTTTCTGCAAATAGACATGCTGCGGGGTATGCAGGTCCAATGGATCTGAAAGATATCCATTTCGTATTTAGCCCTGTTTTATGATACAATCTGTCTAGTCAAAATAGGTCACGGAATTAAGCTGAAAAGGAAGAAAAACATGAGCAGAACATTACCTGTGCAAAAAAATGATTATATAGATGTTACATTTGAGGATTTGACCCATGAAGGGGCAGGAGTGGCAAAGGTTGACGGTTACCCGCTTTTTGTGCCGGATGGGCTTCCCGGTGAGAGAGCAAAGGTAAAAGTGATTAAGGTGAATAAGGGATATGGATTTGGGCGCCTGATCGAGACATATGAAAGCAGCCCATACCGGGTAGAAGCACCCTGCCCGATTTATAAGGAGTGCGGCGGATGTCAGCTGCAGCACCTGAGCTATGAAGGACAGCTTCTCGCCAAGGAAAAACAGGTCAGAGATGTTCTGGAAAGAATCGGGAAGCTTGAGGGCGTCAAGGTGCATCCGGTTCTCGGCATGAAGGATCCGTGGCGCTACAGAAATAAAGCGCAGGTTCCTATTGGCGAGCAGGAGGGCGGTCTGATCGGCGGATTTTACCAGCAGCGCACCCACCAGATCATCGATATGAAGGAATGTCTCATTCAGCAGGAAAAAAACGATGAGGTTGTTCAAAAGGTAAAGGAAATATGCGGCCGCTATGGTGTCCGCGCTTATGATGAAGGCAGGCATAAAGGCGAGCTCCGCCACGTGATGGCGCGCTATGGTCTTGTGACAGGCGAAGTGATGATTGTCCTTGTTACCAGGACGAACGAGCTCCCGCATAAGCAAAAGATTGTGGAAGAGATTGCATCAAGCATTGATGGGGTTAAATCCATCGTCCATAATGTGAATTCGCGGAAGACAAATGTGATCATGGGAGATGTTACACGAGTTCTCTGGGGAGAAGAAGTGATCTATGATTTTATTGGCGATATCAAATTTGCGATTTCTGCCCGTTCCTTTTATCAGGTGAACCCGGAGCAAACGAAGGTTTTATATGATAAGGCACTGGAATATGCGAATTTAAGCGGAGAAGAAAAGGTTATCGATGCGTACTGCGGAATTGGCACCATTTCTCTTTTCCTGGCACAGAAAGCAAAAGAAGTGTTCGGAGTTGAAATCGTGCCGGAAGCCATTGAGGATGCGAAGAGGAATGCGGAATTGAATCGGATGACAAATGCTTCATTTGCAGTCGGGAAAGCAGAAGAAGTAATTCCTGAATGGTATAAAAAAGGGAACACCGCAGATGTGCTGGTCGTTGACCCGCCGCGAAAAGGCTGTGATGAGGCTCTTTTGAAAACCATCTTAAGCATGAAGCCAAAGAAAGTCGTCTATGTATCCTGCAATCCGGGAACATTGGCAAGGGATCTGCGTATTTTAGAGGATGGCGGATATAAAACCATCGAAGTGCAGCCTGTGGACATGTTCCCGCAGACTATGCATTGTGAAGCAGTCGCGGGATTGGAATGGAAATGTAACTAACAATTAAACTTCCTAACCCGTCACAAAAAATCTATCCGATTTCTCCATCAAGTGAGAAAAAAGATCTCGCAAAAAAGCGTAAGAAAACCAAGGCTATCACTTACGGGATAAGCCTTTTTCTTTTTAGGTATTATGTATCTAGCATCCAACCCTAATGATTTTGCAAGGAAACATGATCCCAATTTTTATATATAATTTAAATGTTTTATAGTTTAAATCCAAAATCCACTTGGGAAATTTTAACAACCACGTGGTATCAATTGTAAGAGGCCTTGCTTAAATGTGCAAGGCCTCTCCTGTTTATTGTATAGCATCTTTCAGAACTTCACCCTCCAAAAAGTCAGGAGCCGGTATCTCCAGAAGTTTATAAACGGTCGGGGCGATATCCAGTGTGGTAATCGAACCAATTCTGCTGTCACTTTTAAAAGAAGGACCCTGTGCAAAGAATACCGCCTTGAGTTCTTTCCGGTCAGGATTGCCGCCATGGCTGCCAAGTTCTATTGCCGGCATTTGGGGGTCTGTTAGGCTGCTGCCCATCATATAGCCACTTGCACCAAGCAGCAATATGTCTCCCTGGTTAGGGTGCTTATTCTCTTTATTGTTATCATAGGCAATATGAAAAGGCTTTTCTTGTTTCCTGAAAAGGTAATTGGAAAATTGCTTTGCCGTTTGATTAAATTGGCTGAACTTTCCTTCGGTAAGAAAATCACCGGCTTCACCTAAATAGCCCTTTAGGATTTTTGTCTTAAATTCTGGTTTGATTTTATATTCGCTAAAGAGCTTCACCACTTGGTCTGCAGCTTTTTCCTTTTCTCTCTTGGTGAGGTTTTCGTTAAGATATATTTGAGCAGCTGATCCGCTGGCTACAGCCATTGCTTTGGACTTCTCCTCATCCACTCTGCCTTTTCTATCTGTTTTTAAAAGACCAGCTTCTTTCAGAAGGGTGTTTGGAGCCAGAATGGTATGGACTGGCTCCATGCCGTGATCAGATACCACAAGAAGGTGGTCTTCTTCGCTAAGGCTGTCCATCGTCTGTCCTACTACATCATCTGCAAGCTTGTAGGCCCATTCAATGTATTTCGAATGTCTTTGGGAATTTCCCTCTGAATACCCGGGCTGCCGCGGATCTGTCAGCAGAAAATGATGTGATTCATAATCGATCTGAGGTGTGTAAAACATCAGCAGATCGGGCTGGTATTTTTCTTTAATATAAAGAGACACATCAGTTGCCCAGCGGACAAAACGCGAACCAATTTCCTCGTACTCTTCCCGAGTAATCCACTTTTTTTCAAAAGCCTTTGTATCATCCTGCACAGGGAAAAAGCCGAATTCCGATAGCAGCTCCTCTTCAAATCCTTCTGGACCTTCAATGAGGGCTGATGTAACAGCAGTCCGGTAAATGCTCGCTTTCTCAAGGCTGGCATCAGTTTTCAGCTTAAACCAAAATCCTGCAGATTCACCATCAGCTTCAACAGGAATTGAACCCCATTCATTGGCATTGACAATGACATCTTCGGAGTCTGCGGAACGGTTTTCCGAAAAAATGAAGCGGTTATAGCTGGTTTTTCCATCATCCGAAGTGTCTAAAGCTAATATATAAATTTTTTTATTCTTTGCTTTTTTCAATGGCAGCTTCACTGCAGCTTCCTTTGCAGGGCTGAAGGTGTTTTTGGTGTGCTTCCAGCTCTCTGTTTTTTTGAACTGAAGCTTATCCAGAGAGCTTTCTGCCCAGGTTTCACCATAATAAACTGCATAATCAGCCTGTTCGCCTGCATCAGGGTTTGATCCGGGAAACAGCACGGTGGCCGTTGTTTTGCCATTCTTTTTGGCTTCTGCCCAAAGCGGGCTTTTATCAAGCGGCTGATGAAAAGCGCTTTCTCCATTGGCCAATTCCTTGTTGGGGTCCTGCCATTTATTGCTGACCATACCGGTTTCCGATGGAGCTGCACCTGAGGCAATGGCAGCATGGGATGGTGCAGTGAGCGAAGGGGTTACGGTTGTGGAATCCTTGGCAGCCACTCCGTTCTTCATAAGTGATTTAAAATGAGGAAGCTTGCCGTCCTGGATAAATTCTTTTGCCAGGTCGTTTCTCATTCCATCAAAGGAGATCAGCACAACCTTGTTTTCCTTCCCAATCGTATCCTCTGCATATCCTGAGGAAGGGAATATAATCGATCCTATTAATAAAGTTACTATATGAAAATAGTGCTTGTTCATTATGTTTCCTCCAAGATGTAAGTAAATTGGTACAAGTGTTTATTCCCTGCAGCCCTTATAATTAAACTTTTTCAAAAGGGAAGATATACAGATGCCAAATATACTGGCTCTGCTAAATAAGCAATTTCAAACTGATTCAATAGAATCAATAAAATTTTTCCAGTCCCAAATAGGTAGACTTGAAGTTTGCTAATCTTTATTTTTAGAGTAATCCGCGAAATTCGACAGAAATAAAATCAGGGATATGGAGGAAAGTGTATGGCAATTTTAAAAGGTACATATGGAAACAGAGCTATATTAAAAGGCACTGTTGCTGCAGCTATTTTGGCAGGTGGAGTCTTGTCACCGTCAATTCCGAGCTTTTCAAACGAGGCAGTGGCAGAAGCGGCTTCCGGTACTTACACAGTGGATGCAACCAGTCTGAATGTCCGTTCCGGTCCGGGAACAAATTACAGCTGGATTGGGAGCCTGGCTCAAGGAAGCGGTATTCAGGCGATTGAACGACTTGCAAACGGCTGGTACAAAATTAACTACAATGGCAAAACAGGCTATGTCAGCGGCCAGTATGTCAAAACAAATGAAAAGCTTTACCGGGTGGATGCTACGTCATTAAATGTCCGGAAAGGTCCGGGTACAAGTTACGGGAAAATAGGGTCCTTGAAGAACGGATCTGTATTGAATGTTATACATAAGGAAAGCAATGGCTGGTATAAAATTTCTTACAATGGCGGAACGGGTTATGTAAGCGGTGATTATGTGAGAGCCAGTGATGCCCGCCTGTCCCAAATTAGTGTGCCGCTCATTGCCCAGCGTCCGGAGCTGCCAAGCGGATGTGAAGTCACTTCCCTTGCGATGGCATTGAAATTTTATGGAGTGAATGTCAGCAAAACCACACTGGCAAAAAAAATGCCATATGACTCAACCAAGCTGGTAAGAAATGCAGACGGATCGATTAAAACCTGGGGGGACCCTGATGTCGGGTTTGTTGGAACACCTTTTGGCAACGGACACACGATAAATCCGGGGCCGCTGAAAAAGCTGCTTGATCAATATCGTCCTGGTGGTGTAAATCTGACAGGGAAGGATTTCTCAGAAATAGAAAAAGCTGTTTCAGAGGGTAACCCTGTACTGGCATGGTTTACAATCAGCCATGAAATGCCGAATAAAAGAACCTGGAAAACGCCTGCCGGCAAAACGATTAGTGCACCGACACCTCTGCACTGTATTGTCGTAACCGGTGTGGATGCCGATTATGTTTATTTTAATGACAGTGAAGCTGTTAAAAAAGATGTTAAAATGCCTAAAGAGAAGTTCATTAAGATATACGATGCCATGGGCAAGCGTGCATTAGCGGTTAAATAGCCTTAAAACACCTGCGGAAAATTTCCGCAGGTGCTTTTTTTATTTAATATACGTCTCAGGTCTTAGTAGCGATTACTTTTGTGGTCTATGGCAGGCAATCGTGTTATTTTGTATCGTATAACTTGAGAAGTTTTTTAAAAGTGTTTTAATAGATTTAAGGATATATGCCTTTTTTGCTGAAAGATGTCTGTGGATGAAACTTTAGGTTTATTAATTACGTATAAATAAGTAGGACTATGAGTAGGAGTCGATAAATATGAATTCCTTTTTAGCATTTGCTTTTCGCCTGCTGACGGCTGTTCCATTGTCTGTCAGTGTCTGGCTGGCCAGTTACTTTGCTTTCGGGCAAACATTTTTTCTGTCAGGGGTTTATGGAGCTGGAGCCTGGCTGCTCACTTATTGGGCCGGAGGATTGATTCAGCGCCGCCGCTTTTTGAAAAAGCATGGATTGACGAAAAGGGAATACCAATATATAAAGCGAAATCTTGATGAGGCACGCCGCAAAATAACCCGTCTGCACAAAGCGATGTTCTCAATACGGCATTTCCCGACACTGAAGCAGCGCATGGAGTTCATGAGGGTGACAAGGAGGATTTACAGACTGACCAGAAGTGAGCCGAAACGGTTCTATCAGGCGGAGCAGTTTTATTTTTCCCATTTGGATTCTGCTGTGGAGCTGGCGGAAAAGTATGTCTTTCTATCTTCCCAGCCGAGAAAATCCCGTGAACTGGATCAGTCCCTCCAGGAGACGAGACGTACACTTGATGCACTTACCCATCATGTGGAGGAAGATCTTCACCGGGTTATAGCGGAAGATATTGATCAGCTTCATCTTGAAATTGATGTTGCCAGGAATTCGATTGAGAAGATAAAAGAATCAAGAATTCATGATGAAAGCAGGAGATTGAAATGACCGAAGAAAAACCGTCCCTGTTAAAAAACACTGATTTAATGGATGATTTGCTGGCAGATCCTTTTGGGGAAAATCAGCAGCCAGCTTCCTCGCCGCTGCATTCGGAAAAGCGGACAAGGCTGATCGATGTGATTCCGGAAGAAAACCGCGAAAAAGCTTATCAGCTTGCAAAGCAAATTGATCCGGCCAATCACCAGGCGATGATCTCATACGGAACACCAGCTCAATCAAAGCTGTTATCGTTCTCCCATACCATGCTCGAGCATGTTCAGAAAAAAGACGTTGGTGAAGTGGGAACAATCATTAATGATCTGATGAAAAAATTCAGCGATGTGAATCCGGATGAGCTGAAGCCTGAGAAATCATCCTTTTTTGCGCGTATGTTCGGAAAGATTTCCGGTTCTGTTCAGGAAGTATTGTCCAAATACCAGAAAACAGGAGCTCAAATCGACCGGATCAGCGTGAAATTGGAAAGAAGCAAGAATGCACTTCTTTCCGATATTGTCATGTTAGATAAGCTTTATGAAAATAATAAAGAGTATTTTCATGCGTTAAATGTTTATATTGCAGCAGGAGAACTGAAGCTTGAGGAACTTCATGAAAAGACGATTCCCGAGCTGAAGAAGAGGGCTGAAGAGTCAAATGACCAAATGAAGTTCCAGGAAGTTAACGATATGATCCAGTTTGCCGATCGTCTGGATAAACGTCTTTATGACTTGAAGCTGAGCCGTGAAATCACAATTCAAAGTGCGCCTCAAATCCGCCTGATACAAAATACCAATCAGGCATTGGTTGAAAAGATCCAGTCTTCCATTATGACTGCCATCCCGCTGTGGAAAAATCAGGTAGCCATTGCCTTGACGCTGCTTCGCCAGCGCCATGCAGTCGAAGCCCAGAAGAAGGTTTCAAAAACTACCAATGACCTTCTATTGAAAAATGCGGAGATGCTGAAAGTGAATACAATTGAAACAGCACGTGAAAATGAGCGGGGCCTTGTCGATATTGAAACATTAAAGAAAACACAGGAGAACCTGATCTCTACTCTTGAAGAAACCTTGAGGATCCAGGAAGAAGGCAGGAATAAGCGCCGGCAGGCAGAACACGACCTGGCAAATATGGAAAATGACTTGAGGCTGAAGCTGCTGGAGATTAAGGGAAATTAAAAGAAGAGCGATGTTCAATCAAACGTTTGATTGAACATCGCTCTTTTGCTGTTAAACTGTTAATCCAGCTTCAGGGGCAGGTGTTTGTTTTTTTACAGGGAGCTTGATGACAGCTTCTGTTCCTTTCCCTTTCTCGCTATTGAAATGAATGGAACCATTATGGGATTGGACAATCTTGAAGCTGACTGTGAGTCCGAGGCCTGTTCCCTTCTCCTTTGACGAATAAAAAGGTTCACCGATCCTATTTAGGCGATCTTCCGACATGCCGCAGCCATTATCCTTAACCAGGATAGTCAGCTGGTGGTCTTCCGCCAGCAGTGTAACGGTTACTTTGCTGCCTTCTTTAGATGCCTCGATTGCATTTTTTATGATATTAATAAAAAGCTGCTTTAACTGATTTGGTTCACATTCAATCATATAAACATCCGATTTTAACAGAAATTCAATCTGGACATTGTGCATGCTGGCTTCTGTTTTTAAGAGCGAAATGACATTAAACAGGATTTTTTGAACATCTGCTTTTGTAAAACAAATATCCTGAGGCTTGGCAAGGAGCAGCAGCTCGCCGACAATATGGTTGATCCGGTCCAGTTCGTCCTGCGTGATCTGATAATAGAACTGATGCTTTTCATCTTCCAGCTGCATGAGCTGTACAAAGCCTTTCAAAGATGTGAGAGGATTTCTGATTTCGTGCGCAACACTTGCAGAAAGCTCGCCAACCACAGAAAGCTTTTCGGTGCGGCGCAGTCTTTCTTCAGCCTGACGCAGCTTTGTCACATTTTTCCCATAGCCGATGACCCCGGCAATTTGACCGTTTACAATAAGCGGAAGGGCAGTGCATTGAATAGTCAGTTTGCTGCCATTTTTATGATTAAAATCAAACTCACAGGTCTTTGGCTGTTTATCCTCAAGGATGCCAGTAAAGTCTTCGATTGCCTTCGTTTTATAAGGAGCCGGTATAATTTCATTGATGCTTTTACCTAATGTTTCATTAGGACTGTAACCTGTCACGGCTTTAAATTGGGGATTTACTTTTGTAATCGTGCCATGAAGGTCTGTCATAAAGACGATCTCGGTATTATATTCAAACAGGGATTTATATTGCTGCTGGCTTTCGGCAAGGAGCTTCTCCACATGCTTTCTTTCTGTTATGTCCCGGCCTATAATGACTAGTCCCTTTCGGCTGCCGTCTGTATGGAAGAGCGGTACTTTAATTGTATCGAACGTTTTCTCTGTTCCGTCAGGCAAGGGAATTACTTCCTCAATGCGGGTAATTTTACCGTTTCTCCAGGTTTCTTCATCTGATGATTCACAGTAGCGAAGTGCGTCTGCATAAAAATCAGTGTAATCTGCCAGTTCTGAGTCCTTCTTGCCTTTATAATCGACATTTTCGAGATTGAATAGCTTAAGTCCAAATTCATTAGACTCAATCCAGCGGCCTTGACCATCTTTGAAATTAACAAAATCCACCATGGAATTGATTAAAGTGGAAAGGCGCTTTTCATCTTCTCTTGAGGCGCTGAGCTCATCTCTTTTGCCTATAAAATAATAGAGCAGCCATCCTGTAGCGATGATGTATAGAAATTCTTTAGCTCTGAATAGAAAACTGACAAGAGAAGAAGGTTCAAGCATATGCAAAAGGTAATTCGTTCCGAATACCCAAATAAGGCTGATGATCACATATAAGCCCAGTACCTTTTTTTTATTCATTAGCTTATATTTCTCCTGTTCTTTATTTGGCTGAAATATGCTGGGATTCAGTCAAATTAGTATTTTTCGCGTATAATAATAGAATATACAGGTTGCCTATACAGATTATTTATAGCTTCTATTCTATATGATTTTAGCAGAGTCTTCTAGTGTCTGGAAATTAGTAAAATTATATTATAAGGAATAAGAAAGGGAAGGACAAGCAATGTATCTGACCACTAAAGAAACCGCAGAATATTTATCTTACCCTGAGTCATATGTTGAAAGCCTGATTCAGCAAAAGAAAATACGCGCCATTTATGACGGAGAACAGTATTTAATATACAAGGAACAGTTTAATGCCCATCTAAAGCAGGTGGAAAAATACAGGGAGCTGGTGGAGGAAATTTTAAATGAGATGATACCGGAGGACCGGGATATCAAAGATGAGGATTAAATTGGACAATTTTCCTCAAATCACATTATTTTACAATTATTATTAACTTGGATAAACTATAAGTAAATAATGTGTTAAAGGAGGAAGTATGGATGTTTGATATTTTAATTGTGGGTGCAGGTCCTGCTGGTGCAAGTGCTGCTCTATTTGCCGCTAAAGCGGGCAAGAAGGTAGTGGTTGTGGATAATGATAAAAGCATGACTAAACGGGCATGGGTTGAAAATCATTATGGCGTTATGGAAATCACTGGCCCGGAACTGATTGAAACAGGCAAAAAGCAAGCTGTTAAGTTTGGGGCAGAGATCGAAGAAGGAACTGTAGAAAACATTGAAAAAGCTGAAAGTGGTTTTACTGTAACAGCAGGAGAAAAATCATACTCAGCGAAGCATGTGATTGTGGCAGCAGGGCTTTCAACTGATTTAGCCGAAAAAGCCGGTTTGAAGACCAAAGAAGGGACTGAGCCTCGCATTAAAACGGTTCTGGATGCTGATGCTGACGGCAGGACGAATGTTGAGGGCATTTGGGCAGCCGGAACTATTGCAGGAGTCAGCGTCCATACGATCATTACAGCTGGAGACGGTGCGAAAGTGGCGATTAACGTAATCAGTGAATTGAACGGCGAGCGTTATGTGGACCATGATTTAATGAAATAGAATGGAAGAAGGCTTGCATGGAGCAGCCTTCTTTTTTTATCTATTTTCCTATTAATTAATACCTAAAATTTACAAGATAACCAAAATATAGATTTTTGTACCTACTGTATTCTAGTATCTTGTACCCTTATAAGAGTTTTCGAAACATTATAAAATTTAGTGAGCGGAATCTATTATTCTATTGGAGGTACTAGATGAGAAAACCAATTTTAAAAGTGGCATTAGCTTCAACTCTTGTTTTTGGGGCAGTGGGAGCACAAGCAGCTTTTGCACAGGCAGCCGGCGTAAAACAGAACCAGCCGGTAAATGTATTCGATAAGAAGGTAGTAAATAAAATTAATGCAGATAATATCTATACTAATATTGATTATCTTTCACAAACTCCGCGTGTAGCCGGTACGGAATCGGAGTATAACGCTGTTCAGTATATTAAAAGCCAATTCGAATCCTATGGCTATGAAACAGAGATTCAGCCATTCACGTTTTATGGATATACTCCTCCGAGCAATATGGAATTGACCATTGATGGCTATGGAGGGGAACTGCAGCCAAGATCCTTTACCTATTCAGTCAATGGGGATGTGAGCGGAGAGCTGGAATTTGCAGGTCAGGGCACACCGGAAGAACTGGAAGGCGCTGATCTCACAGGCAAAATAGCTCTTATTCAGCGCGGTTCCATTTCTTTTGCCGAGAAAGTTTTAAATGCAGCGGAAAAAGGGGCTGCCGGAGTAATTATTTTTAATAATGCAGAGGGTCCATTAAGCGGAACACTTGGAGCTCATAATGAAGAATATGTTCCGGCATTAGCCCTGTCCAAAGCAGAAGGTGAGGCAATCCTTGCATTGCTGGAGAGCGGTGAATCCTTAACAGCTTCCCTGACCATTGAAGGTGCGGAGGCAGGAGAAAAAATTTCCCATAACGTGATTGCCACAAAGAAACCGACCAGTAAAAAGAAAGCGAACGATGACATTATTGTAGTCGGCTCACACCATGATTCTGTGGCCGGGGCGCCTGGGGCGAATGATGATGCTTCCGGAACAGCGATGACTTTAGAACTGGCGCGTGTGTTTAAGGAAATTCCAACTGATACAGAAATTCGCTTTGTTACATTCGGAGCTGAAGAGCTGGGATTGATTGGATCTTATCATTATGTTGACAGTCTTTCTGACGATGAGATCAGCAGGACGATTGCGAACTTTAATCTTGATATGGTTGGAAGCAGGGATGCTGGCGATTTAGTGATGATGACATTGGATGGAAAAGAAAATCTGGTAACAGAGCTTTCACAAGCATCCAGTGAAAGGCTGAACGGTGAGCCGACACCAGTATATCAGGGCGGCAGAAGTGATCATGTGCCATTTGCTGAAGCGGGCATCCCGGCCGCATTATTCATTCACAGCCCTACTGAGCCATGGTACCATTCTCCAGAAGATACAATTGATAAAATCAGCAAGGAAAAGCTTCAGGATGCAGCGGAAATTGTGGGCACAGCCATTTATGATAAGGCACGTTTTGATAACATGGGCCCTAAACCGAAAAAGAAGCATAAAATGAAAGCAGCACCTGAGATGGTTTATGAGCAGGATGTGAAATAAAGCAGAAAAGAAAAGGAGCCTCCTGAGATTAACGGGTTCTCTTTTGGGAGAGAAAATTTAAATTTACCTTCTAAATCGCAACACTAGCGTTGCATAAATAGTGTCTTAATTTTCAGTTTAATTTTTCTTCCGGTTT
>NZ_BCUY01000019.1 GCF_001591465.1 Cytobacillus firmus NBRC 15306 | reverse complement strand
TACAAACTTAAAAAGTTCATAAATTACAAAAATGGACCCAGTATTTATCAAATAAAAAGATCCCTTCTGACAGAAAAATAGAGCAGCTGCTGGCTGCTCTACCCTTTAAAATCAATATTTCCACCAAGATGAGGCTGGGCTGCGTGCTGGAGTTCCTGCACTTGAGAGGCACTCATCATTTGGTTGATGAATTCGGCATTTCCTTGTGCGGTATCCATTGCTTTTTTCATGACTGAAATAGAAGCTTGCTGCTGGACTTGGCTTTGGTTTAGAGCGATTGACATCAATGCGATATCCATTTGAACCTCCTCCTGAATCTTTAAAGTATTTAATCAAACGTTTGATTAAATTTGGGAATAGGGCTTCAATTCTTCTCTGATGGCGCTCTTCCAGGCTGAGAAGGCTGGAAATATATGATTTTTTACCAATTCTGCTTTTTTGCTGGGATCGCTAAAACTCCCTTCAAGCAGCCCAGCCTTTTCAACTACTGTATCAAAGCCGTTTAAGGCATTCATAATGGATGTTTCGTCTTGGAAGAGATCAGTTAATTGCAGATTGGCTTTCGCCACCTCTTCAAGTCCGGCAAAAATATCGATTAATACACGGTCACCCTCCGTACGCTGAAAATCAGTGAAGCTTTCTAAAACATAATCAAAAGCTTCTTCCATGGTATCAAGCAAACCTGTATATTGTGTAATCATGCTGTAGTGCTTTTCTTCTAGCTTTGCCAATTATCTCACCTATTTCCGCTGATCGTAAAAAATGCCATCAGTCATAATTTCTTCATAAGGATTAACATATTTGTTCGATGAATCCTTTTTATTTCGCAATTCTTTTATAGCCTTCTGGATTTGGCCCTTTTCATTATTCAAAAGAATCATCAATTGTTCATTTAATTTTACAGCTTTAACACCAAGCTCTTCATCCACTTTAGAAAAAGGAGGCTTTATATGAAGTATTAATGCTTCTCGCTTGGCAATCAGTCTATTCATTTCAATAATCTTTTCGTCCCGTCCGAATTCATTATCATTCTCAAGCAAGCTGATCAGTTCTTGAGTGTGCCGATAAAACTCTTCAACGGCAGACATTACGCCTGCCCGCTTTGAGCGAACTGTTTTTGGCGGTTTAACTGAATGGCTTGTTTCCATGCGTCACGGAATTCCGTCACAAACCCTTCAGCCTCTTCCAGAATGGCAAGATCATTCTTCGTATTCGCCTCTATTAATCTATTATGGATAAAGTCGTATAATGTCATCATGTTTTTGGATATCTCCGCATCCATATTTAATGTCACCATTAACTCCTGGATAATTTTCTGAGCTTTTAATAAATTCACATTTTTATCTTCCATATTTTTATCATCAATGGCCTTTTTGGCAAGGTTGATAAATTTCAAGCACCCATTGTATAGCATTAACGTTAATTCACCGGGTGATGCGGTATTTACTGAATTTTGTTGATAAGATTGGTATGCGCTTGCCATTTATTGAACACTCCTATCTTCTTCCTGCTGCTTCTATTTACATTCCGCCGTTAAATTGATTCATTAAAAAAGCAGACTGCTGATTCGCTTGCTGGATTGCTTTTTCCATTGCCGTGAATTGACGCCAATAGCGATCTTCTACTTGTCTTAAACGGTCTTCAAAACGGTCAATTCGTTTATCAACATCAATAAGATTTTTCCCTAGGGTGAATTGCGTATTAGTAGAAAAAGAATTCCCGGCTTTTTCTTTCAGCTTGTCCATGACACCGTTAACCGTATCATACAAGCGGTGCATGATCCCTTTTTCACTATCTAGGCTTGAATCAGAGCCTCCCCTAAATAGCGCCTCGACAGCATCAGGATTACTATTAATGGCTTCTTTTAATTTTGATTCAGAAATTTCAAGCTTTCCTCCCTCTAAATAACTGGAAGTGGTAGTAATTCCTATTGCTGCTAATTGATTTAATAATGGATTGGTTTCACTATTGGTTACTGGCTGATAAAAATCCATCCGCATTGACGACAAAGCTCCAGTTAAAACGGAATCCCGCCGCAACCGACCACTCTTTGCCTTTTCCTCCCATAATTCCTGCTGTTTATCACTGAGCTGTTCACGCTGTTCATCTGTAAGAGGCGTATAACTGCGATATTTTTCTTCTGTAACTTTGGAATTGATTTTTCCTATTAATTCATTATATTTCTCTACAAATCCTTTGATATTTTCAAATATTTGATCACCATTATTTTTGACAGATAACGATACAGCTCCTGCTGTTTCTTCAAATTTGCTTTTGAGTGTGATCGTTACCCCATTAATTTCAAAGGTATTAGACGACCGTGTTGTCTCTAACCCATTTATGATAAATGAGGCATTCTCACCATGTGTTTTAGTTACGGTATTATCTCCAAGCTGGAGTGCTTGTAAAGCAAAATCTCCGGCTATGGTTATATCACTGTCACGGGCGACCGTATTACTATTCTCAAAATAATCACCTGACTCTGTTCGCATCATCGACACTTTTCCAGTAGCAGTATCAAAAAACATAGAAACCCCTGCTTTAGAAGAGTTCACTTCATTGATAACCTGATTTAGGGAATCTGATGATTCAATTAAAAATTTTTCTTCTATTTGTGAGGTTCCTGATGTGGACGTATACGTTTTTATTGAAAAATCTGCGTAATTTTGGGTATAACTTGTACTTATTTCGGTATCAGCAGTCAGAGGATTGTCAAAAGTAATCGTTCCTTTTTCAAAATCCACTTTACCTGTTGAGAAGGTTCCATCACTTGCCACAGATACAGCTGAACCGTTTATAGTCAAACTAAAACCAGTACTATTGATATTTCTTTTATCTAACTGCCACATTTTGCTATCCTTTTTTAAAGTGGCAGTTTGAACTTTTTTATCTGTAATATAGTCAACCTTCACACTTGCACCGGCAGCAACAGTTTCACCGAAAGTTAAACTGCCATCAGCGGCCATTTTGACTTGCTTTTGACCTAAAGAAGCCGTCGATGGGTCAACTAATTCGTATGAAACGCCATTGACCTTTACTGACATCTTACCAAATTTTGCTGTATCAACCGCTTCCCCTTCAGCAAGGTTTATTTTCAACCCTGTTGTTGAACCATTTCCTAATATTGTTTGAGTGCCTACTGCACCTGTTTCCCAGTTCCACGCAGGAGCAGCACCACCACTGCCAACACCGAAGTTCCCGTTTGCATCTTGTGATGCTAATGATTTTGTAGCGTCAATGGATTTATTAGTGGCCGCAATTGACCCTGTCGTCACCCAGTTTTCAGCACTTGCTAATTTAGATACCTTAGAAATAGAAAATGAGTTTAACCCTGCTGCACTAGAAGCAGTGGCCGTCACTCTGGCTTCGTCTGATGAAGTTACACTCCTTACCCGGTATTTCGTTGTTAACTTCATTTGTGTTAACTCATTACGGAAATCAAGAAGGAGTGTATTTATAGCCCGATAGTCATCCCGCTGCCACTCTAACACCTGCTTCTTTTGCTTTAATTTATCCAGCGGCATCCGTTCAGCCTTCATTAAGTCAGCGACGAGGGAATCAATGTCCATCCCGCTCGCTAATCCGCCTATCCTCATATGCAATCACCTTCCTTATATTTTTTTATCAATAAGAAAACCAAGTTTCTCCGTCATCGCTGCATAATAATCCAGCATTTCTTTTGATGGAATCTCTTTAATAACCTCTTTCGTCTGTTCATCAATGATTGATACATAATACTCTTCCAATTTTTCATGAAAGACAAATTTCAATGAAGAATGCGAAGGCTGCAAAAACTCATTAATCCCTTTCACTACCTCTTTGATTTCATTAAGTTTTACTGCATCCTGCTGCTTTAGCATATTCTCATTTTTTTCATTCTCTCTTGCTTTTTCCAGCTCAGAACCTGATTTATTTTCTACTAAGTGAACAGAGCGCTGCTGTGAAGGTGAATTCGCCTTTATCCCCTCAATCATCGGTTATCCTCCTATATCCGTTTAGATTGCTACCTTTTATATCGGATGAAATACGCAAAATTGAAGTGTTCGTACTTTTTACTTGTTATATTGAAGAGGTATATTATTAATAATAATATAAGTAGTGTGAATTGGTTGTTGAAGAGAAGTGTGAATTAAACACTTTGAGTCTGCTAAATAACAACTCAGAATTATCAATGTTACTAGCTTCAAGTAGAATGAGTGTCTGTTGTGTTGGTAATCGAAATGTCAACATGTTTACTCCATCCCCCTCTGCTTCAAACAATGTTAAGAAGTCTTGTTCGATTGCTTCTATTATAGATATTGGCAAAGCATTAGTAGCTTTAAGCCATTCTATATCGTTTAGTGCTTGAATCAGTTTCACTTTTGCAGCTCTCCTCTCCTACAACATTTCAACCGCATTCTGCTTCTCTTCTCTTGATGTTTGAATGTAGAATTTGGCGGTCATGTTTACAGTACTATGTCCTGCTAATTTATTAACTGTTGTTAGATCGACACCTTTTTTCAGTAAGCGGGTACAAAAGGTATGCCTCAGTAAATGTGGATGCAATTTGAATCCAACATCCTTAGATACATTTGTTAACCAATCTCTTACTGCATCTCGGTGCAATTTCGAGGCTCGTTGGCTTAGAAAAAGGTACTCGCTTTCATAGAATTTTGATTCTTTTCTTTCTCCTTTCATATACGCCCGAAACAGATCGACTACATCTTTTCGCAAACTGATTTCACGAATCTTTCCCCCTTTTCCCCGAACCGTCAATGTACTCGTTAGAAAATCAACATCTTTTGTTTTGATGTTCACTAGCTCGGTAACCCGAACTCCTGTGTAAAGAAGTAGATAGCCGATCAGTTTATTTCTAATCGATATTTTTGCTGAGTCCTCTAGGTAAAACAATAACTGCTCAACCTCTTTGTCTGATAGGGCAGTCACCACGTGTTCACTGCCTGCTGCAACCTTAACTCGATCACGTTTTATCTGTATGAAGGACTCACTTACGATCCCTTTCATTCGTAAAAAGTCGTTATACACTTTCAAGCTATTGATTTTTTTGTTGATGGTCGCAATGGCAAAGTTATGATCTAGAAGGTATTGCTTGTAGCGGACAAAGGAAAAGCGTGAAAGCGGCTGATTGGACTCAACCGCCTTCTCATCTAAATACTTCTGGAAACCTTTCACGTCCCCCACGTAGGATTCAATTGTTTTGGTTGTCCTCCCTTCTTTAAAGAGCCACTGCTGAAATGCTTGGCTAGATCATTCATGTGCATCTCTCCTAACGTAAAAAGAGCCATGAACGCTTTACTTTGCATTCATGACTCTCATTTTTTCCCTATATCGATGATATTCTTAATCGCACAAATTAAACAATGACAATAGCATTCACAAGGAAATACCTTCACTATTTTTCACTCCCTTCTCTATTTTTGATATCATTATTTATCATTAGTCAATTCTCTTAGTACTTCGGTAGACTGGCTATGTATTTTTTTGCTACTTGAGTTCTTTGTACAGAGGTTGTTGCCAATTGGTTGACCTTCGGGGCACTATTAATTTCCCCATTTGCCCCAAAAAGCGAAAGAGGCAACCATTTTATGATTACCCTTTTGCTTAAGTTAACCCAGGGTTTATTATAAATCTCTAGATGTTGGCTTACATTGGTTTTTATTTTCCCAACCTATAAATCTTGGTTTGATAATCTTACTCTTTTTCTTGGAAGAAAAAAGTTTCGATAGGAACTTTACCATGTTCAATCACTCCCTTCATTTCTAATAATGAAATTATAGTTGATATCCTAAATATTCGCACCCTTGCTAAATTAACATTTGAGTTTAATTGTTGTAATCCTCCGTTAAGTGCCTCTAAGAAACTAACTGAATTATATAAATTTTGTCATTTTCTAACGTATTCTCTTCTTTTCAAGAAGTCAGCATTAATAATTGATATAATGTTCCTCATAACAAAAGTAATATATTGGAACAAAAAAGAGACCCTAGCAAAGCTAGAGTCTCCTTCTTGCAATCTAAAATTAACGTAATAATTGAAGTATGTGGGTTTTGGTTTGCTTTTGCAATCATTTCTGATAATGCTTTAGTAAGAGATTGAGTGCTTTGTATAAAGCCTCATTACTTCGCTATGCCCCATTTATAGATACATACCAAAAGTAAACACTTAGGTTTCAAGATTAAAATCAAGACTCTCGCTACCATTATTTTTAAATTCTTCAATTGTACTATATAAATATTGCTCTAGGAGTTTAATCCCTTTGTCAAGGCTAAATTCCAGAGCGGTTTTTCTTCCTTCCTCTGCCATTTGTTGTCTAAATTCTTTATTTTTTAGTAGATATAGCAGTCCAGTTGTAATTCCTTTATAATCTCCAGGCTCAAAAAGAAGAGCGTTTTTCCCATTTACAGCATAGCTTTCAACTCCACCACAGTTTGTTGCAACGACTGCTACTCCAGAAGCCATAGCTTCAAGTGGCGGCATCCCAAACCCTTCATACCAAGATGCAAAAAGAAGGATAGAAGACTCACGATAGATATCAGCTAATTCTTTCTGTGATGGACTTACAACGACATCTATCTGAAAGGAAAGTTGTTTTAATTCAAAATCTACCTGACTTACCCATTTCACTTTAAAACTATATCCAGTTTTGATTAATAGCTCTAAAGCATGTAAAGCTACTTTAAACCCTTTAAATCCCCATGTTGGATTACCCACTAATAAAATAGTAGGAACTTCATCATCCCCTGGGATTTTAGCTGGATGATAAAAGTCTATATCTAAATAATTAGGAAGAATATCTGAACTTATTCCATATCTAGCATATAAAACATCTGAAACATATTTAGATACTGCAACGATACTAATATCTTGAGTATAGTATTTCTTTAAATTGAGCCTAATAATGGCTTCCTCTTCCCACTGAAGACCTGGAATATCTCCAAATAAATAACCACTACCTTGCTCCCAATAAAACACTGGAATAATGGAATTTTTAAGTTCAGGAATTTGGTCCATCCAACCAGCTACAATTACATCTGTGTCATTAATATAATTTAGATACTTCTCTCCAATTGGTACTAAAATTTCTTGATCTACTTCTAATTCTGTCCATGTTGGTAAGACCGACTCTCCATTCCTACCTCTATAGACAGCTTGAATTACATGACCACGTTTCTTAAGGTGTCTCATTTGCTCCAACAACATTTTTAATCCACCTGTTAAGTGCTTGTGTGGCAAAATATAGGTAATTGTTAAATTCTGAGTCTTTTGAACTGGTTTATTTATAATAGTCGGACTATGAACTACTCTTTTTTCAATAGAGGGTGGATAAAATTTTATAATATGTGCACCATTTTCCCCAATAGTGAATTCTTTATACGTAAAGTCAAAATCTTTAAAATCCTTCAATGACCACCTGCTTTTATGTTCTTCCAATTCATTTCCTATATATTCACCTTGTTCAGAGGGATAAATAGGGGTGGAAACAATGAGACTCCTATTTGTATGAGCAAGAATTTCCTCTATTAAGGCAATTCCCTCATGTTTTTCAAAGTGTTCTAACACATCAATAAAAAGAACAACATCATATGATCCTACTTCTTTAATTAGATTTTTCGCATTTCCATAATAAACGTTGTCATAGGCATATTCATGAACTGGATTTTTATACTGTTCAAAACCTTCAATTCCATCAATAGTCACTACCCAATCCTCTTTGAAATAACGTTGATAAGGTAACTCTAATATTTCTCTGCAGAGATAACCGTATTTTCCATAGCCAATTCCAATATCTAAAATAGAGGTAGGTCTTTCAATTTCTATAATCTTTAATATTTCCGAGATGGCTTGATAGTAACTTACTGGCATTTAAAAATTCAATCCTTCCGGGGTGACTTCATTTAAATTTGTTTCAAGTATCTTTCAAATTGAGGATCTTTATCAAAGATATTAAATGCAATTTTTGCTATACGTTTTGCTTCTAACTCATTATCATTTTTAATCAAATACTTGATAATTAGATTAAAATCCTCTTCCGTAAGATCTTCCTCTTGTGCTTTTTGGTAAAAATTAATCGAGAGGTCCTCGTATCCATTTCTATAAAAAATAGACGCTATTTTTGCATCGAGATGAAGGTTCCACGTTTCTTGATGTACGATCAGATTCTCTAACAATTGGACCTTATTAAAAATGAGACACTTTTCTAATAGACTTAGGTATATGGATGTGTCTATTTCCTCTGTTTTTAAAGATTGATTGTAAATCAGTCCATTTATTAACATTTCATATACAGAATTAGTATTTAAAATAACTTTCACTGAATTTTTTATAGTACTTGGTGCTGTCCCTAAATCGTTGAAAAAAATAAATAAATCATTAAGATCAAGCAGCCCTAAGTTTAATCCAGAAAGAATAAAGGTTGTATCAATTGTTTCGAACATTTCTTTTCGATACTCCCCAGATATAATCTGACCTTTAAATTGAAGTAAGTTTATAATGAGCTCATCATCAGCTAAATATTTTGCTCCTATCATCTGACAAAGTTTAAATAAACTTTGATTCAAAAATAGCTTTATTAACTGAATAAAATATCTATCTGACATCTTACCATGTAATATAGATCTTGATAAAAACTCAAAAATTTCTTTATCATTATGATGTTTGGCCAATAATTTCACTAAACGAAACGTTGATTCTAAACAATCTGACTTTATATTAATGGCATTAGCATAACTTTTTACTGATTCTTTTAAATTTCCCTCTAACTCAAATATATATCCTAACCTTCTATACGGATAGTACTCAAGAAAATCTGGACTTTTTATAATATCATAATATTTTTTTGAATTCCGAATAAGCGAAGAATAAATTCGTTTCGCTTCCTTATAGCGATGTTGTAAAAGATAAATCTCTCCTTTAAAAAACGTAAAGTCTGCAGAGTTTGAATAAACCACTTCTGCATCTTTTATAACTTCAAGTGCATTATCATATCTTTTTAAACTAATTAGACATTCAACAATATTGCATAAACAAAATGAGACCCAACTTAGCTGATTTGAATTTTTCTCCTTATATGCCTTTATAAAGGAATCTAAAGCCTCTTCCATTTTACCTTCTCTTTTGAACTCATTACCCAAGTTAAAGTAATCAAACGCCACGCTAGTTGAATTGCCTAATTCATTTTGTATTAAAGTTGAATTACGTGTAATTTTTTCTTTTTCTCTAACAATGTTGCTTAAATAACCCGAATGATAAATAACTAATGAGGATACAGCAAAATTGACAGATCCGTGTTTAGCTCTTAATTGCTCATGAACCGAACGGTAGAACTCAATATTCCCATCATTTCGATAGATTCTTCCGTGTTTATGTTGAGCAATACTTTCACCCTTTTCACCCGCAAAATTGATAATGTTTACAGCATAAATACCATATTGATTATCATGTTGTTTGATTTCTGAAATAGATTGTTTCAGATTCTCGGGATCGACAAACTCGTCAGCATCTAATACTAAAATCCATTCACCAGTTGCTTTAGATGCTGCATAATTCCTTGCTTCTGAAAAGTTGTTTGTCCATTCAAAATCATAGACAAAATCTGTGTGTTTTATTGCTATATTTTTTGTATTGTCTGTAGACCCTGTATCTACTATCACAATTTCATCAATTATTCCCATAACACTAGTAAGACATCTATCTAAAACTTTTTCTTCATCCTTTACAATCATACAAAGTGATATAAACGGGGGCATCCCTGCACTCTCCCTATATATTTAATCTACTAAAGAAATATCGCATCAATTTTCACCTAACTGATACGATATTTCTTTAGGCAATTCTATATACCTAAAAGTATATAGAATTGCGATAGTAAAAATTATCTTAGTAATTGGAGAACACCTTGTGGTTGTTGGTTCGCTTGAGCTAACATTGCTTGAGCAGCCTGAGAAAGAATAGAGTTCTTTGTTTGACTCATCATTTCCTTTGCCATATCTACATCACGAATACGAGATTCAGCAGCAGTTAGATTCTCTGAAGATGTACCTAAGTTATTAATTGTGTGCTCTAAACGGTTTTGATAAGAACCAAACTTACTACGTTCATTTGAAACAGACTGAATTGCTGCATCGATTTTGGAAATAGCATCATCAAAACTTGCAGACGCACTGCTGATATCTAAGCCAGTAGCTGCTTCAGTGTTGGCTGAACCAACCCCTAAGGACCCAGCAGCCATATTAGATATTGTTAGTGAAATAGTTTGACCTTGGTTAGCACCTATTTGGAAGTCTAAAGACGAACTAGCAAAGTCACCTTTTAACAGGTCTTTAGTGTTAAATTGAGTATTATTAGCGATACGGTTAACTTCTTTTGCTAATTGGTCCATTTCATTTTGTAATGCAGTACGTTCGTTAGAGTTATTTATATCATTTGAAGATTGAACTGCTAATTCACGCATACGCTGTAAAATTGAATGAGTTTCGTTCAATGCACCTTCAGCAGTTTGGATTAGTGAGATACCGTCTTGAGCATTACGTGAAGCTTGGTCCAGACCACGAATTTGTCCACGCATTTTTTCAGAGATTGCAAGACCAGCAGCGTCATCCCCCGCACGGTTAATACGAAGACCTGAAGATAATTTCTCCATTGATTTCATTTGCCCTGCATTAGCACCGTTTAACTGACGATATGTGCTAAGCGCTGCGATATTATGATTAATACGCATGTTTGTTTTCCTCCTTGAATGTCGGGTTCACGTCCTTGTGAACCATCATGTATTTGAGAGGGAAGAAAGTCGGCCGCCTTTTTTCCCTCTTACAATGTTAATATCGACCTTTTGCGACAAGTATTTAATAGTTTTTAGTTTTTATTTTTTAAATTCGAGAAATTTTTTATGTTGGCTATTATGTCACTAATAGCGATTGATGCAGCTTTGTTTTCGTCCTGGGTTTCTTCAAATAATTCTTTGCGTAATATTTCAATGTTTTTGGGTGCAGTGATGCCGATTTTCACCTGGTCGTTGGCAGTGGCGATGATGGTGATTTCGATGTCGTCGCCGATTTTGATGGATTCACCTTTTTTTCTGGAAAGTACGAGCATCGTTTTTCACCCTTTCGCCTGTGTTTGTTCCTCTGCAAAGAGAGGGTGTTTGGATTTGTAGGAGGGATTGTTTAATATCACTTGTTTTGCTTTTCTGTTTTTCTCATTGATAATAACAGGTGCCTGAAAGTTTGCTGTCGATTGGTTGAACGGTTCTTTTGGAGTCAGAATGACGAAGACCTTCACATCTTTTGCTTCTTGAATTTGCAGGCTGTTTACAATGGCATCTTCCAATTTGAAATCATAGTCTTGTTTAAAGAAGAAGGGATCTGTGACGATAAAACCTATTTCCGGTTCTTTTGTGGATTGCAATACTTGATAAAGATGGTCGTCGGTTAAATCTATTAAGGTGAAATAGCTTTCGTCAGGAAAGCCAGGCAAGCCTTTTTCAAAATGAAGAATATCTGTTTCTTGTATCTCCACTTCGCCGTGGTATTTTGTTTTTATTTGCATGTGATCATTTCCTTTTTATTGGTTTATTCACGTTATCTTTGAAGATCAATTGTGCCGCCAGCTATTTTAAAGGTAATGGCTGCTTTTTGCTTTAGGTAAATGCTGATATCTCCTGGCTGGTATTGAAACCTTGGCATGTGAGGTTTTGCTTCAATGATGGCTTTATTTGCTTTTATGTTGATTTCCAGGTTAGATGGTGTGTAGTGAAATTTAACTTTTTCTGGCGTGCTTGGCAGAAAGCTGCTATTAACCGTTTTAGGAGAAGGTTCGCTTTCCTGTTTCGCAATTTGCGGAATCATGCTTTTTTTGGAACCTTCAATTTTCATTAGCTGATCGCCTTCTCTTGCTTCCTCAGCGAGACCTTGTTTTAGTTTTTGCCGGGCTTTGCTTGCCCATTCTCTTATTTGCTGTGTTATTGGTTTCAAATTCGCTTCTGCAAATGCTTCAGACTGGTCTATTTGCAGGCGGCCCTTCGTTTTTTCATACTGAATATCTGCTTGAGGCTGCCGCATTTTCATTTCTGCAGGCGGCTGCTGGATATGCAGCTTCGCATCCTGCTTCTGAATGCCAAGAAATCCAGCTTGAGTTGAAATCTGTATCTTTGCAAGCTGCATAAAGGTCTCCTCTCTTCTTTTACCTGCAAAAACAGCTATCTTTAAAAAGATAGCTGCTTTTGATTATTAAAGTTTTACTTTATCGCAGAAAATCCATTAAGGTTGGCTGTATGATACGCGCACCAGCAGCTAATGCCGCACGATGCAGGCTTTCCTGTGAAGTTAAATCCACAATCGCTTTTTCAAAATCGATATCTTCGTTTTCAGACATGGTCTGATTTGCGATAATCTCCTGCTGAGCAAGGCGCTCATCTACTAACTCCACCCGATTATAGCGTGCACCCAATTCCGCACGTTCCTGCGTAACACTGCTCAAATGGTCTTCTATCTTATTTAGAAATTCACCAATGTCTCCGCCTTTTTGACTAGGATCCTCTAAAGCTGCCTTTAGGTTAGAGATGTCATGAAAAAGTTCTGCCGAATAAACGTTTTGCGGCGTTATATTCACAGGAAGGGTTATCCCTTTCATAACTTCAATTCTAAAATCCTGCTGATTGGTTGGGATTGAGCCTAATTGCGAAATGACAACATCGTCCTGATTAAAAGTTGCAGGAGAAATCGGTGCCGGATTGATGCTCATTGACCCTGAGCCAGTATTAACTGTGATTTCCTTTATGCCGTCTGTATATTTAAAATTGGGGGAAACGCTCGTACTATCATAATTAAATTGTTTGCCTTGATAAGTAATCACCATATTTGCCGCATTTCCTGCAACATCAGCTATTTCTTTATGAATATTCTCCAAATCAACCGGCTTGGCATTTGTGTTTGTGCCATTAAAAATATATTTGTCTCCCACTTTTGTATTGGCCATTGCCACTAAGTGTTCTTCAAGCTGTTCTACTTCCATGGCTGCAGCTTTTCGATCTTCCGTTGTATACGTATCATTGGAGGCTTGGACAACCAGCTCCTTCATCCGCTGCAGGATTTGCGTTGTCTTATCCAGTGAGGCATCTGCATTATCCATCCAGCTATAGGCTTCACTCAAGTTGCGCTGAAACTGTTCAACCTCGACTACCTGTGACCGGTAACGCATTCCTTTCATCGCAATAACCGGATCCTGAGAAGGACGTGTTATTTTTTTTCCGGAATTAATTTGATCCTGTATTTCACCATAGCGCTCATAATTATTGCTAATATAATTAAGATTGCTGCGAATAAGCATACTTTGTGTAATACGCATGAATTATCACCGCCTTATCTGCCTACTAATCCCATACTGTTAATAATTTTGTCGAGCATTTCGTCCACCATTGTGATCGTTCTGGCTGCTGCATTATAAGCATGCTGAAACTTGATCATGTTGGTCATTTCCTCATCAAGGGAAACGCTTGAAACTGATTCTCGTCTTGACAGGACAGAATCCTTTAAGACCGCAGCGTTCTTGGTCATACGGGAGGCCTCTGCTGCTTTAACTCCCATATCGCCGATAACTGATTGGTAAAAGCCCGTAACCGTTGTTGTTGCCGTCCCGTATGTTAAGACTGCATCTTTTACGTTAGCTAAAGCTGCAGCATTTGAACCGTCACCTATGAAAGCTTCGTCACCTGGCTTGATTCCTCCGTTGTTTGGGACAGATAATGTCCATTTATCCGGTGTACCGGCACCAGCCATACTTTGCACTTCTGAAACATCAATTATCAATCCCGGGTACTCTGGAAATTCTGCTATTCCGCTGCTTACACTTAATGTTCCGTTTTCTGAGCCAATCGAATAATTCCAATCTGTACCGTCAAAGGTTACTTCTATCTCTAATTGGGCACTGCCGGAAGAAAACTCTACTAGACCCCGAATTTCCGGGAAACCATCAGTGGCAGGGGCGTTTCCGGAGTCAGCAGCCATTATCGCTGAAATCGCTGTTCCTTCTGCTGCTGCAGCAATATTGTCTGTACTGGTTAAAATATCCTCTGAAACCTGCAAATACTTTGCAGCTCCAAAAGGTGGAGATGTCAGACCTGCAAAGGAGAAAAAATCCTTGCCGTCTTTTTCATTGGCATTAATCTCTGTAATGCTCCAGCCTGAACGATGGATATTATTAAACTCCCTGGCAAAGGTATAGGCCATTTCATCCAAATTCGCCATCATATCCGGATATTGACCTTTTACTTGGGTACCATCCAGGTAACCATATGTTTCTATATGTGCTTTTAAGCTGCCTGTTGATTTGCTTGCAAAACTCTGAAAATCTGAAAATGTATAGTCTGGCGCTGAAGTTGTGGCTGCAGGATCTATGGCAAATCCGCCAAAGCCTCCTCCAGAGGGATCCAGTTCGAAAAATTGCAGCGTATTTACAGGCTGGTCACTTGAGGAGTCGTATTTTATATAAACCCCATATGCTGTTCGAAATGCAGAACTTACTAGTTTTATGGGTTTAGATGATCCATCAAGCAATCTATTTCCATTATTATCTGCTAAATAAATATCATACTGGCCTTCTGCAATGGGGCTGGACGCACCGCCTGAAGATTGCGGCTCTACTCTTATATTGATATAGGTAGACAGTTCATCAACTAATCGGTCGCGCTGATCATATAAATCGTTTGGAAGATAGCCATGAACTTCAACATCACCTATCTGCTGGTTCACCTGGTTTATTTGGTTCAATATAGAATTGATTGATTTCTGCGTAATATCGATTTCTGTTTTATAATCTTCCTGTACAGCTTTTAAGCTATTGTAAGCATAGTTAAAGGTTGATGATACTGCAATTCCCCGCTGCCTGACAACAGAACGGGCGCCGGAATCCTGCGGCGTGACGGATAGGTCCTGTAAAGAAGACCAGAACTGATCCAGCGTATTCGCCAATCCCTGTTCCGTCGGCTCATTCATAATTGCTTCCATTGAAGATAACGCCTGTCTTTTTGCTTCCCAATAGCCTAATTTATTATTCTCCCCGCGGTATTGGTCATCAATGAAACTATCCCTGATTCGCTGGATGGAGCCAGCTTGTACCCCTGTTCCCATTTGTCCGGGAATTTGCGGGCGGTTCATTGATGCCGGCGGATAGGGCTCCGTTTGCACGAAGTTCACGCGCTGCCTTGAATATCCGGGTGTATTTGCATTGGCAATATTATGTCCTGTTGTATAAAGTGCGGCCTGCTGGGTCGTCATCCCGCGCTTTCCCACTTCGAGGCCATGAAAAGTCGATGGCATATCATTTTACCTCCATTATGCCTTAGAATCGAAAACCGAGCGTTCAGCCTGCTCGAATTCTTTAGGTTGATTCGTCCGCTCATAGTTATATGAATCCAATTTTGGTGAAAGCAAATCAAGAGACATGGTGACAAATTGCATGGATTGCTCCAGGAGCTGCTGATTCATGTCATTTCGCTGCTTTAATGCATCTATTTCATTTTCCAGGTTTAATTTCAATTGAATAATATGCTCTTTTTCATTACCCTGGGCTTTATGGATGCATGCCGTTAAGGAAAGCTGATTTTCGTCCTGCCCTTCTGGATTTAAAAATGCGCCGGCTGCTGTCAACAGATCTTTTTCGGCCCTCATCACAGCTTGAATATGCTTTACTTCATCTTTTATAACACTATTTAATTGTTCAATATCATTTTGTTTGATATGATCTGTTTTTTGCAGAGCTAACTGAAATAAGCTTCTATGAAGGTTCAATATGTCCTCAAGAGCATTGATGATCTGGGGTACAGACATTCAATCATCGTCCTTCCAATGGCTTTAATTATTCCAGAATTCATATATTTTTTTAGCTACTTCCCGCGGGTTTACCTGATATTCACCCGCTTCAATTTTCCTCTTTAATTCTTCTGTTTTTTCGATTCGTTCCTTTTCAAGGCTATTGCCCTTTTGAAGCTCAATCGCTTCTGCTGATATTTGAACCTTATCTCTCGCTTTCGTTTTCTTTACATCTTCTAGTTTTTCCGCCTGCTTTTGATAAGGGTTCATATTCACTTTCCCGAAATTATTAACCTTCATGAATCTCACCTCTTCTGTTTTCAAGCTTCTATTTAAGCTTCCTTAGCTTAACTTTTATTTTCTTCCTATTATATCGGCCTCTGTTCCAAAAAATGAAGTGTCAACAGTTATTTTCCCCTTAATATAAGAAAAAACTACTAGTGGTATGCTAGCAGTTTCCGTCAAGTATAGATATTAATTAAAAGCCCTTTAATTTCGCCAACTTTGCTTAATATATCTAAGCTGTTTTTTTCTTTATCTAATACGGCATTGGTTAAATCAATTAATTTACGATCCACTTCTTTTACAATTTTATAGATTTTAGTCCTTCCCCGGCGATTGAATCCCCGGTGCTCTTCTAATTGTAGTCCGTTGTGAACCGCTTCATCCATGAATTCCTTCACCATCTTTTTATATCTTCTCAGCTCATCAACTGTTCTATTCTCGGCAAGTTTTTTCCCCTGACCCTCTATTTGCTCGACCATTTTGGTGAGCTTCTCATATAGGGCATTCTGACGTCCTTTGGACATGACTGCCTGAAAGGTAACGCTTTCTGCCGGCACATTCTTTTTGTTATTCACTTGTTTTGGACCAGTTTTGCCAACTCTTTGAACATCCATGATTAAACCCGCCTTTATTCTGGTTCTTTATAGTTATTTTATCATAAAATAAAAGAAAAAAGAGGCAGTCCATATAAGAGACCGCCCCTCAAAACCGATTAACCTTGAAGCAGCTGAAGCACGCCCTGCGGCAGCTGATTTGCTTGTGCAAGCATAGCCTGAGCAGATTGATTCAGAATGTTATTCTTCGTAAACTCAGACATTTCCATTGCCATATCTGCATCACGGATACGTGATTCTGATGCCGTCAAGTTTTCTGTTGTCGTTTGGATATTATTAATTGTATGTTCTAAACGGTTTTGTGTCGCACCCAGCTTGGCACGGATGGATGATACCTTTTGGATCGCCTGGTCCAAAACGAAAATAGATTCATTTGCCCCTTTTTGAGATGTTACATCAATGCTTTCTATTCCAAGCTCAACTGTGTTTAATTGAGGTACATCAATATTAACGCTTTGGTTTGTGTTTGGTCCGATTTGGAAGCTTAGGGAGTTGTTCACAATGCTAAATTCTGCATTATCATTTTGGATATCGCTATTAAAGTTAAAATCCATTCCAGCATAT
Source organism: Cytobacillus firmus NBRC 15306 (assembly GCF_001591465.1). Lineage (GTDB taxonomy): Bacteria > Bacillota > Bacilli > Bacillales > Cytobacillaceae > Cytobacillus > Cytobacillus firmus. The sequence continues at coordinate 40,134 of NZ_BCUY01000019.1, read as the reverse complement.
CTAAACTTTCCATCCGTAGAAGTTAGTGTTTTAGTAGCTTCTACTGCTGAATAATCAGTAGTATTAATTGTAAATACTCTATCTAATTGGGTACTATCATTCTCAATGACAATCATATTTCTTGTTACGTCTAAAGTTCCAGCCTGTTTTTGCCAAGCTTTAATTCCACTGTAACCCACATCAATTAAGGCTTGTTTAACCTCACTTAAAGTATCTCCTGTACCAGTAGTAGGATCAATTGTTATCGTCTTTGGAGTTGAAGAAGCATCAATTGCGGGACTTGTCACCGAATTATTTTCAACTATAGAAAAGAAAACACTATCACCATTTTCATCAATTACCGAAAAGTAATGACCGCTGCCCAGATTTGAACCTATTCCTACCGGGGAAGGAGTTGCATCAAGATTCAGTTCAGCAATTACTGTCGCACTTGCAACGCCAGCTGTATTTAAAGCACCTGAAGCTGTTGTAGCACTATCCAATACATCTTGAATAGTAGCGTCTGTAGGAACATTTACAATCTGATTTACAGTGTCGACTGTTATCCCTGAAACAACTGGAGCTTCTAAATTTCTATCACGATTCAGTGTGAAAGTTGCTTCTGCTTCAATGGAAATTTTCACTGTACCTGCTTGATTAATTTTTGAGGACTTAATTAATAAACCGCCAACATTAGCATCGGCTGCACCAGTTCCTACCTGGATAGCTTGTTTATCAATCGGTAACCCATCGGGGCCAATTACCTCGACAGTAGCAAACTTTTGTGATCCCTCATCAGTGTACCCTCTTACATTAAGAGTGTATTCTCCCAATGCATGACCTTCTGCTGCATTGGCCAATATGATATCCCCTGAATTTTGCAGACCTGCTGCAGGTTGTGAAATTTGATATTTGATCGAACTTGACGTTAATTCCAGTTCGTAATTACCTGACTTTAAGCTAGGGTCAACAACTTGTGGACTTCCCACAAGATTGGCATCATTAAAATTCACAACACTTAACACAGCACTTTCCCCATTCAACAGCTTTCTAGTATTAAATTCTGTCTTTTCCGCAATACTGTCGATTTCAGCCAGAAGCTGATCGACTTCTTTTTGGATTTCGGCGCGGTCACTGTCAGTGTTGGTGTCATTTGCTCCCTGGACAGCTAGCTCACGCATGCGCTGAAGCATAGCATGTACTTCAGTCATGGCTCCTTCAGTTGTTTGCAGCAGGGAAATTCCGTCCAGCGAGTTCCGTTCTGCTACTTGTAAACCTCGGATCTGCGAACGCATTTTTTCAGAAATGGCAAGGCCTGCTGCATCATCTGAAGCACGGTTAATACGGAGGCCGGATGAAAGCCTTTCAAGCGTTTTGGATGTCTGCATCTGGTTATTATTTAAGTGGCGATAAGCATTTAGAGCCGCAATATTATGATTAATTTTCATTTCGGGATGTCTCCTTTTTGGGGGCTAGCGAATTTTTTCTTCCGTTAATACATTTTTTTCATAGGCATTTACTTTATGTTTGATTGATTTCATTTTACTATTTGGCTTATTTTTCATCGCTTCATTCCAGGCTGCTGCGATGGATTGTAAAATATTCATCACGTTCTCTATCTTGGCAGTGTCTTTAGAGCGGTTTGCTTTGACAAGTTCATCTGCCATATAGTTATAAAGAAGATCCAGCTGGTCTGCGATAATACCTGATTCATAGTTAATTCCTACTCCCAGCCGCTGAAGGATGTCGTTTGTGTTTTGTAATCTTTCATTGGCAGAAATATATTCTTTGCTTTCAATATAAGAAATGGATTCTTCGAGGTTCATCAGGCATTTTTCATACAGCAGAGCTGTTATTTCTTGAGATGATTTCTGATAAATCATCTCTTTTGTTAAGAAGTCGTACACTTCCTGCACCTCCGGAATGGATTCTGCTTATTTTATCGGCTTATCTATAATAATTTATAGTTTAGTTAAAAGTTTTTTTCCATTTCTTCTATTAATAATAAAATCTCTGCCATTACCGAGTAGAGCTGAGGGGGGATATTATCCCCCAAATCCATATCGAGGAGGTTTGCCACCAGATTTGAATCCTCCTGCATATGGATATTGTTCTGCTTTGCCAAAGCTATAATTTGCTGGGCTACCTGCCCTTTCCCCTGTGCCACAATGGTGGGGGATTTCCCTGTTTCTTCATCATATTTGACGACGGCAGCTGACGGACCGTTTAGCTCCCTGCGTTTTTTTTGATTATAGTAAGTGGATACCATCATATTTTGAAGTCCATTCCTTTCTCGGTAAAGACAGGTCTTAATGATTTGGGATCGTTCTCCTGAGCCTGCACCCCTTGGTCAGGTGCCGGTTTCGGCTGTGGTGCACTCATTCTTGTGAAATTAATGCTGCTTACGTTATAGCCGACCTCCTGGAGCTTTTCCTTTGTGAAGACAGCCAATGGCTCCATTTTTTCCTTAAACCCAGGAAGGTCATTTTTTATCGTGATAGACAGGTTACGGTCTGTCGAATTAAGAAGGATGCCGACATCTCCGAGTTTTTTGGTTTCCAATAAGAAATAGAGATTGCAGTTTTCCCAGTCCACTTGCTGGCCTTCGTTTTTAGAATTAACGAACACTTGCAGGTTTTCTGGTTTTCCGCCTAACAGCATTGGCAGATTAAAAAACATGCTCTGCAGTGTTCCGCTGGCATCTGATTTGCTTAAAAGCTGCTGGCCCGTTAAGTTTGTGAGTGCCTGCTCTGCCTGTTGGGCGATTTTAGAATTCGTCTCCTGTCCTTCTCCCTGGACAAGCTTCATGAGAGCTGCCTTTAAATTTTGCTGCTTCTCCTGCTGGGATTGGTCGTTTTTATTGAATACTAGAGAGTTTGCTATATCACTATCGTGGTTAAGCCCCATGGATTTAACCATTTCAAACATTTGTCTGGCTGACGGCTCTCCGTTAATAAATCCGCTTGCTGTTTCATTAAATTGCTTGACCACATGCTGTGCTCCTGGCTGTTTTTCGAGCATCATGCTTTCCTTCGCCACAAAATGAACCACTTTTTGCTCGGACGGTTTGAAGATGACTTTATCTATTAGTGTCTTTACTTCACTGACAATTTTCCCAGCTTGTGCGTGGTCGCCTTTTGCCAGCAGTTTTTTGGCTTCCGCCAGCTGGGAGCTTGCCTGCATCAGCTGTTTTTCCGTTTTCATATCCGTGAAAAGCATCATTTCACTTTTTAAAATGGCATTGTCCAGCTTGCTGATGGCTGTTTCCAGCATCTGCTTTGCCTGAGGGTAAGCATTTTTCTTAAATGTGCTGATCAGATGCTCTACGTTATCGAGATTTCTGGTTATTTCACGCTTTAATTCGCGGAAATCATATGTCGCTTGTGCCAGCTTTTGCGTGATTTTCGTAACTAAGATATCCTTTGACTGAATGCCCATTGATTGGAGCTGTTCATTTAGGTCATATTGCAGAACTTCAAGTGATGCTTTCATGCTATCTGCAGGCTTTGGCTCTGTTTTGGCTAAGATTTGTTCAATGTCTGTTAATTCTCGGGTTATATGCTGACGTGCTGCCAGCTCTCGGCCTTCATTCTGCAGCTGTGACGCTTGGCTGATGGCTTTTTCCGCTTTGTCAATAATGCCTTTATCAATAGCAGGGTGGCTTGAGATTTCTTTGAGTACGTTATCCAGTGCTCGTCCCAGGATCGGTTCTTTTTGAAATTGTTTAATTAATTGTTTGATTGCTTCAGACGGAGCCTGTTCAGGAACCTGACCTAGAAGTCCTGGGTTTCGCAATCCGCTTTGCTGCCGCGTTTGAGCCAGTGTTTCTTGTAAAATTTTCAGCAAGCGATCCCGGCCTGCTGCATCTAATTGGCTTATCTGTTTGGCCAGTTTTTCGATTTGGCTGGCCGTTTCCGGATCAATTTGTTTGTTGGTTAAGAGATGATCCTGGATATTTTGCAAAAGTACTTTTGAATTGGACTGTAATTGGATTTGGTCCCGGATTCCTTTTATCGTTTCACTTATTGAAGCGTCGATTTTCAACTGCATGACTTCTTTTCGCAGCAGATGTTCCTCGGCACTTTGGAGCGCCTGTAAGAGCCTTTCACGACCAATGAACTGCAGCTTTTGCGCTTCAGAAACAGAGTTGTCAATTCTTTGAGCCAAATCCGGATCTATATCCGGGTGATTCACAATATTTGTCCGTATTTGCTGAATCGCATTTTCCAAATCTGGCTCGGCCCTCAACGATTCTATGCTAGTTTTGATCATACGTTTTAATTCATGGGATATAGGCTTGATTTCGTTCCCTGTTCCATCCAGATTGCCCGCAATTTGGTTTTGCACAGCGACAGAGATTCTGTTGTTCTGTATTCCCGAATCTGCCTGTTTTTTTTCTGTGGCCTTTTCCAGCTTGAAATTTGGATCAATCTCTTTTGCCAGATCTGTCAGCACTTCACTTAATGGCTTGCCATGCAGCGCTTCATGCACTGCACGCAGCTGTGTGCCTGTTGCTTCCAGCCGCTTGTTCGCAAGAGCCTTGACTGTTTCAAGCTTGGATTCGGTGGTTCCCTTAGCATGATCCATAAACTCTTTTAAGTCTCTGACAATTTCTTTTGAGATCGGGGAACCTTTATCCAATAAGGTTTGCACTGCTTTTTTCAGCTCAGGCTTTTCATCGCCTGATAACCCTACACTTTGCAGAACCTTTAGTTCGCCTGTCTGGCCTGCTGGGCTTTTGGGATTTTCAGCAGCAATGGTTTTAACCGTGACTGCCTGTTCCTTTTGATCAGTAATCTGTACCGTCACACGATCTGATGAAGGAACACCTCCCTCAAATTTTGCCTGAAACTCTCTTCCTCTTATATTAATAACGGCTTCTGTATCCGATAATCTTTCTTTAATTTGCGCACGGCTTACTTCCCCGGTTTTAATTTCAAGGGGAATATCAGCAGGTGATTTATTCGTATTAGAAATATGGCTGATTACTTGCATTATTTCAACTCCCGTACGTGTTGCCTTATTACTTTTTTTATCGGATTGATTTGAATAATATTAATTAATGGATTAAACAAAGACAGGTTTGGTATGTATTCCCAATAAAAAAAGGACATCCCGAAAGATATCCTTTAAACACTAAAACTTTTTATAATTTCCATCGACCACAAAATAGGTTCCATGCTTTTCACGTTTAGCTGCTTCTATTCTTCTTTCTTCCTCAGCAGTAAAATGCTGAAGATCTTTTCTCAGTTCTCCTGCACATCTCCTGCAGACTTTTCCTTCCCGAATGCTGACACCGCATTTTTCACACGGGTAACCAAGATTCGGAAATTGAGCAAGCTTCAATTTTCCAGTACGGATAAACTTCAAAATTAAGTCTTCCTCTACTCCGGTTGCTTCCACCACCTGCATAATGGTCGCAGTCCGATTCTCCCTCTTCCGGATGAACTGATAGACCGTCTCATAAGCCTTCTCATCTTCCTTCCAGCAATCCTGGCAGACATCGCGGAACTGATTTTTTACAAAAATGGCATCACATTTCGGGCAATTCGATAATTCAGCCATATGATTCTTCCTCTCTCAGTTATATGACACTATTATATCTTGAAGAATAGGATAATTATAGAAAAATATCATTCGAAATACAGCTGGCTGCTGGCTGTTTCTATGAATAGGGATTCGGGAACGGACGGATTTTGCTCCAGCTGTATTTGCAGACTGCCAAGCATCTCCGCCAATTTAGCTCTCGGTCCCTCTTCGATTATAAATTGAAATCCATAATTAGTCAGAGTATCCGATATTTCATCTCTCCGGACAATCGTTCCCGTAAATGCAAGGAACTCTCCTAATAGCTTAGTTTCAATCAATAAAATAATATCCTTTCTCACGGGGAGTTTCATTTTGGACACAAATTTTACTCCGCCTGCACTCATATCTTCGATCAAAATTTTCGTGCTCCCCATTTTGACAGGCTTTCTATTAAGCTCTAAGATGGTCATTTTTGCTTCAAGCGGGTAGGGAAACTCAATCCGTGCATACTTCCGCAAACCTTTGAACACATTGTCTTCTTTACTAATTTGCGGCTTCAAAATGCCGATTAACAACTTCTGTTCAAAGATGGAAGGCGGAATCGGCTTGCTGAAAAGGTACCCTTGTATTTGGTCACATTCATTTTTCCTTAAAGAGTAGAATTGCTCAAAGGTCTCTACACCTTCCGCTACCACCTTCATATTCAGCCCATGGGCAAGTGAGATCAGATTATCCGTAATGATGGCATCTTCCGCATTTTTATCCATTGCCCTGATAAACGTTTTATCGATCTTTAAAACATCGAATTTATATTTCTTTAATTGAGTGATGGAAGAATAGCCGGTTCCAAAGTCGTCCAGTGCAATTTTCACTCCCATCTCACCCAATTCCTTAAGCACTGCTATTACGTTCTCTGAATAATTGATTAAGGAGGATTCCGTCAATTCAATCTCAAGCAATGACGCGTCCAGATGATTCTCGTCCAACGCTTCCTTTATCGTGGAAACAAGACAGCTTTTCAAAAAGCTCAGCGGAGAGATGTTCACGGATATCGGAACAATCGCCAGCCCGCCTTCCTTCCAGGAATGAATCTGCCTGCATACCTTCCTTATCACGTATTCGCCTATATCCACGATTAAACCGGTTTCTTCTGCAACGGGGATAAACTCCAGCGGTGAAACTCTGCCCCATTCCGGATGATTCCATCTTAATAAAGCTTCCGCACTTAGTATTCTCCGTGTTTTCGTATCCACTCTTGGCTGGTATTCAAGAAAAAACTCGTCATTCTGAAGCGCTTTCCGCATATCCTGTTCCAGAGTAAAAAGCTTATAAGACTCAATATCCATGGAGGGATGGTAAACCTGAAATCTGGTATTCCCTTTCTGCTTGGCATGGTACAGGGAAGATTCCGTATTCCGGATCAATTCATCAGCCGTGCTCCCATTATCCGGATATAAACTTATGCCTATAGACGGGGTAATACTGAGCTCAAAGCTGTTGATATGGAATGGTTCAGAGAAAATTTGATTAATGGACTCCGCTAATTGCGCAGGATCCTCCTTCTCCTGGATAGGTTCCTTAATAACTGCGAATTGATCACCGGAAATTCTTGCTGAAAAACAGACTGAATTCAGCTTCTCCTTCATTCTTTGTGAAACAAGCCTTAGAAGTTCATCTCCTGATGTGTGACCAAATGTATCATTAATCTGTTTTAAGCGCTGCAAGTCAAAAAACAAGATGGCAAACCCCTGGTGTTCATCGTCTTCAATAAGGGTTTGGAGTTTCTGATCAAAGTATCGGCGATTCGGCAGATCTGTCAAATGATCATAAAAAGCCATACGCCTCATTCTTTTTTCAAGCCATTTTTGTTCCGTTATATCTGTTACAAATCCATCAACCCGGATAAGCTCACCTTTATCATTAAGGTAAGGAATACTGTGGTCATTAACCCATCTAACCTCACCGGATTTATGAACAATCCGATATTGATAGCGGATGCTATTCCCACTGAGAAGTCTCGCCCGCTCTTCCTCCACCACCTGCACATCATCCGGATGGATTACATTGTTCCACAAATCGAAGTCGGCAATAAACTCCTCGGCCGTGTAGCCGAAAATTCCTTCCACACCTTTGGAAAAATGAAGAACCTTTTTTTCCAGTAAATCTGCAGAATAAATGCCCACATCAAGATTTTCATATATCTGTCCAATTTTCCGCTCGTTTTCATAAAGTTTTTCTTCCATGCGCCGCTTTTCAGTTATATCCTGAATCGTGGCAATGATTTTGGGCGATCCATCTTCATCTGCAAAATAATCTGCCCGATGGTGAATATACCGTTCTTCACCATCCTGCCTGATCATCCTGCACACCAGGTCCACACTATCCTTCTCTTTGAGAAGTCTGTTAAACTGCTTTTCAAAGGCCAGGCGGTCATCCTGATGAAGGCAGCTCAAATACATTTGATAGTCTGGAAATAAGTCTTTTTGAGGATTCAGGCCAAAAATCCGGAACAGCTGATCAGACCAAAACCCTTTATCAGTTTCCACGTCGTACTCCAGGCTTCCGATGTTTGCGATCTTCTGAGCCTGGTTGAGGTTATTTTTTATTTTCATAATTTCCGTTTTATGGATATCACTGTTATCTTCAGCCAATGACTTCACTACATCCTTTCCCCAAAAAGCAGCTGAAAAGTATTCATTTGCTGCCCGCATGCCCTGCTGTCTTTTCATCTATAAAAATTTTACTTGTTTAGGATATTTTAACATAGGATTAATTACCTATTAATATTACAAACAAATAAATAAATTGAAATATATTCCAAACACTAACCTCTTGCCAGAGTAAGTGAAAATACTGAGGCTGCACCACCATTTTTCAAGACTCTCGCTGCATGGTATAAAGTGGAGCCGGTAGTATAAATATCGTCAACTAGAAGAATTATTTTATTTTTAATATTAATATTGAGCGGTTCGAAGACCTGATTTTGATGGATTCTATCAAGACGCGATTTCTTGGATTGCTTCTCCGAATGGATTCGCTGCAGCAGATCTTTAGGTGTAAAGCCTGCCTCACGGATGAGTGCAGCAGATTGATTAAATCCGCGCTCATACAGCCTTTCAGGACTTAATGGAATCGGAACAAGACATTCGAAATTCAGGTTTTTTAGCTTTTCCTTTATAAAAGGAGAGAAAGCTCTGGCCAAAACATAATCACCCCGGAATTTATACCTGGCGAGTGTCTCTTTCAAAAAGTCATCATAGGTGAAAATAGAATGATTTTTATCAAGTATCCCTGACCACTCTGGATCATGGTTCCACCTTACACAATCAGTACAAGTATCGCCTTCTCGAAATTGAGGCTCTAAAGTTCTGAAGGGCCGGCTGCATTTAGCACAAGTCTCTCCGGTGATAAATGGGAGTTTTCCTGTGCAGACTTGGCATATATGGTTCTCCTTTGGACGTGACCAGAGAGTAGACCAGCTGACAGCAGAGACAATTTCCTCATGGCAGATTAAACAGTTAATAATCGATCAATCCTTTCTTTTTGGCTTCAGCGTTCATATGGAGGATTTGCTTTCGTGCTTTGACCATGCTTTCGGTTTTACCGTAATGGAAAAAGGTAATATCTCCGCGTGGAAATTGAGCACTTCTGCCGACCCTTCCGGCGATCTGGACTAATGCGCTTTCAGTGAAGATTCTGTCTTCGGATCCTAAAACCGCCACATCGATATTCGGAAACGTAACTCCTCTTTCCAGGATGGTCGTGGTGAGAAGCATGGGGATTTCCTTATTGCGCATCATTTGAACCTTAGCTTTTCGCTCTGGGTCTTCTGCGCTGACGGCTTGGATTTTAGGATAGGTTTTCCGGAGTATGGTAAGGACTTTCTCCATTTTATCGATTTTGGGGAGGAAGAGCAGGCACTGCTTCTGGTTGTCGATCCTCTTTTTGATCCATTGGGTGACTGCAGGCGGCAGTTTATCTTGTTGAAGGGATTTCTCCCAATTGCCGCACCATTTGAAAGATGGTACAGGCAAGGGGTGTCGGTGATATCTGGCTGGAATGGTGACAAAGTCCATCTTCCCGCTCCGGCACTCATTCTGCCATTTTTGATTTGGGGTAGCAGTGAGATAAACCATCGAGGAATGTTCTTTACGGGACTGGCGGACAGCATACTGAAGGCTTTCGTCTGCCGTATAAGGAAAGGCATCTACTTCATCCAGAATGACTGTATCAAACGCCTTGTAAAAGCGGAGAAGCTGGTGTGTGGTGGCGATGGTTAAGGGGGCTTGAAGATGGCGGTCTTCACTGCCGCCGTAGAGGACAGCCACTTGGATGCCAGGAAAGACTGCTTGAAGCCGCGGGCCAAGCTCGAGCACAACATCTGTTCTCGGAGTGGCAATGCATACTCTTTTTCCGGAGTCGAGTGCAGCATTGATTCCTTCAAATAGAACCTCCGTCTTTCCGGCACCGCAGACAGCCCAGACGAGGAGTTCTCTATTTTCGATTATAATCTGTCTAACCTGATCGGAGGCATGCTGCTGGCCGGGTGAGAGGGTGCCTTGCCATTCTAGAGGGTGCTCGGTTAATTCACAGTCTGGTTCAGGCCCGCACCAGTCAATTAGAGGGGTGCACTCACTGACTCTGCCCATCATGATGCATTTCCGGCAGTAAATACATTCTTCCTCACCGCAGCGGGCACAGGGAAAATGCGCGAACAGTGATTGTTCTTGGTTGCCGCATCTCGCACAAACTGTCTTGCTTTTGGTCTTAATGATCCCTTTTCGGTAAGTAATATAGCCATTTTCATAGTGCTGATGGATTTCTTCGAGTGGATGCTGAAGGTTTTCGAATAGAAGCTGTTTTCCGTGGAGGATTTGCTGGAGTTCTTTGTTTAAAGGGAAGTTTTCGTTGAGTGGCGGCTCCGGAATGGTGTCAATGGAGGATATCGGGAGGCTTTCTGGAGGAAAATCTTTTATATATGGGGTCATATTAGGGGTAAATCTCAATTAGTTCACCTCTTGATTAAATAGTTTGTATCTCTATTTGCAAGTTTTGCGGTTCTATTTGCAAATTCTCCGATCTATTTGCAGATTTAGCCCGCTATTTGCATATTCAAGCTTTCTATTTGCAGGATTCCTCAATCTATTTGCAAATCCATATCACCCCTTCCAAAAAATCTGCGCCATCCCGAAGAATGGCGCAGCTCTAAACAAACATTACTTCTTCACCCAGCCAAATCCCATAGCACCTTCGCCCAAATGGGTTCCGATAACCGGACCAAAATAGCTGATCATAAACTCAACATTAGGATACTGCGCCGCAAGCTCCGCTTTCCACTCACGCGCTTCTGCTTCGCGATTGGCATGGATAATAACCGCCTGATAAGGCTCACCGCTTTTCACATCTTCCCAGAAAAGGTCAACCATCCGCTTCATCGCTTTCTTCCGAGTGCGAATCTTTTCAAACGGAACTATTTTTTTATCTTCAAAATGAAGCAGCGGCTTCACCTGCAGCAGGCTGCCGATCAATGCCTGCGCACTGGACAAGCGGCCTCCTCGCTGAAGATGTGATAAGTCATCCACCATGAAATAGGCACGAATGCTTTTCTTCATCTCCTCAAGACGTTCAACGATCTCCTGTGGACCCTTACCGGCAGCAGCAAGCTCTGCAGCTTCAATCACATAAAACCCCTGCACCATACAGCTGATTTCCGAATCAAATGGAAAAACCTGAATCCCATCAACCATGCTCCCGGCAGTAACTGCCCCCTGGAACGTACCACTGATGCCGCTTGACAGATGAATCGAAATCACCGCATCATACTCTTTTGATAATGTCTCAAACAGCTCGGCAAACTCACCCACAGGAGGCTGAGAAGTAGTCGGAAGATCTTTATGCTTCACTTCTTCATAAAAGTCTTCAGCCGTAATTTCCACTTCTTCCTGATACGTCTCACCGCCAAAAATAACACTAAGCGGAATCATATGTATATTTAACTTTTCTCTTAAATGCTTAGGAATATATGCTGTACTATCCGTTACAACAGCCGTTTTCATAAATAGAGGTACCATCCTTATCTTTTTTCTCTACTGTATGTTCCATTTTATATGATAGCGGGTGAAAATGCATTAAGTTTATAGGGTGCTCCATTGTGCCCAAGTTGGAAAACTGGTATATTTTCACATTCAAACTGGGATAGTGTATATGGTAAAATTCCATTTGTGTCTTCATTTCGTAAAGGAGCTGTAACAATTGAAAAATAACACTTCTTTTACAGGCAAAGCCCACTCCGGTAAATATACTCTTGATACACTTCACCACATATTGAATAGTGAATTAAGCAAATACAAAAACATTAAAGTTCCAAACATTAATCACTCCCTAAGCGGGACGGAACTTGCCTCCTGGCTGATAGACAGCGCATCCCCGCAAGAGCTTGAAGAGCTGGTCTTAATGGTCCATCAGGCTAAGAAGAGGTCTTCTGATACGAAGACAATCTTCCAAATCGCAGCAGCAGCGCTGATAAAGTAAAAAGCACGCAATGGCATGAAACCATCTGCGTGCTTTTTCGACAAAATTCGGGTGGTGCCTGTCACCAATACTATCGCACTTCCACCCAGCCATTTTTAATGGCTACTACTACGGCTTGTGTACGGTCATTTACATTCATTTTCTGCAGAATGTTGCTGACGTGGTTTTTAACTGTTTTTTCACTGATGTAAAGAGCCTCGCCGATGCCGCGGTTGCTTTTTCCGTCAGCAAGCAGCTGAAGGACTTCACATTCGCGGCGCGTCAGCAGGTGAAGCGGACGGCGGATTTCGATCTGTGATGAGTAGCCGCTGCTGCTTCCTGCTCCTACTGCGGATAAGCGCCGGTATTCATTGACAAGATTATGTGTGACCTTCGGATGCAGGTATGATCCTCCATCTGCCACAACTTTTACTGCTTCAACTAAGGCATCTGCATCCATTTCTTTCAGCAGGTAGCCGCTCGCACCTGTTTTCAGCGCATGTGTAACGTAATTTTCATCATCATGGATAGAAAGGATGATGACCTTTGAATCAGGGTGCTTTTCAATTAATTGGCGAGTTGCTTCCACACCATTCACATTCGGCATGTTAATGTCCATGATGACAACATCAGGATTATACTCTTCCACCAATGTGATAGCTTCAGCCCCGTCGTCACCTTCTGCTACTACATCAAATGATCTTTCAAAATCTAAGATGCGTTTTACCCCTTCTCTGAACAATTGATGGTCATCAATTATGACAATCTTTGTAGTCAATTGCTTCGCCTCCCAAATTCTCCGGTTAAATGGTTTCTCTATTTATAATTTCTACAAGTTCAAAGGTACCTGGATAATGACAACCGTGCCTTTTCCTGGTTTGGAATCGATGGAAAGCTGGCCCTCAAGAAGCTCGACTCTCTCTCTCATTCCAATAATCCCAAAGGACTCCGTCTTTCTTTCCCGGATATCAAATCCTCTGCCATTATCTTTAATGATAACAGCTACCCTTGCCTTATTAATCTCCAATTTCACAATAATCTCGGTGGCCTCTGAATGCTTCAGTGCATTTGTAACAGATTCCTGAATCAGCCTGAAAAGTGCGACCTCGTATTGAGAAGGAAGCCTTATTTCTTCTCCAAGATTGGAAAATCTGATTTTAGTGGTACTGTGATATTCTTCGATGGTCTGCAGGTATTTTTTGAGGGTAGGCACCAGCCCTAAATCATCAAGTGCCATTGGACGCAGGTCGTAAATGATCCTCCGTACCTCATATAAGGCACTTCTGACCATTTTTTTGAGGCTTTTAATTTCTGTAATTGCCTCAGCTCCGCCCCGTTCTTTATAGATCCTTTCAATTAAATCGGATCTCATCATAACGTTAGCCATCATTTGTGCAGGACCATCATGGATTTCCCTGGATAATCTTTTCCGCTCTTCTTCTTGAGCTTCAATTATCTTCAGACCGAATTCCTGCTTAACCTTTGCATCTTCTATGATTTCACCCATTTGTTTCAGGTCACTTGTGAGATAACTCATGACAACGGAAATTTGTGAAACAAGTGATTCTGCTCTATCAATTGTTTCACCGACACCCAGCAGCCTTCTTTCAATGTCATCCCTGCGATCACGCAGCTGTTTTTCCAGCTGTCTGTTCATGGTTAAGTCCATCTGCAGCTGATGAGCCTTCTCATAAGCATCCCGAACCTCAAATTCGGTATAATTCTTGAAATGCATGCTGACTTCTGACAGCCGTTTACGGGCAAACTTAGTTTGAATCTCAAGCTGATCGCCTGCATCAATGGTTTTAATCACTAAGTGTTTAACATCTCTAAGCTCTTCAGTAAGGGTTTCATAATCTTTTCTGCATTGTTCGCCAATTCTGAAGATCTCATCCTTGCTCGTCCCAACAGTGTCTATTATCTTTTGCAATATAAGATCAAGGGTTTTTGAATCAAACTTCTTAATATTCATCTGGAACCTCCAAAAGGAAGCAAGTCCTCTCGCATCTATTATATCTGCCATATATTGTAGCTTGTAATAGGAAAGGTTACTATATCCGCATGATGAAAACTATGCCAAAAAGGCAAAAAATCGTCAAAAAGACTCAATCTTGTTTTTCTCACCCGTGTCTTATATCCTATATATAATGATGGTAAACCTTTTTACTGAAATTTATACAGCAATTATTTCATAAAAGAATTCCCAATGAGAATATTTCCTATTATATCATCTCTAAAAGTTACCTATATTAAAGTTTCATTACAATCACTTGAAATCTAAATTTATCGATTATTGTCGTTTTATAATGAAACTTGTAATTCAATTGAAAGGAGCTGCAGAAATGCTGCCCCGTTATTTAACAGTCAAAAGTACAGGTGAACATGAAATCATTATTCAAAAATCAAGGTTCATTGCTCATATAGCACGAACAGAAACTGAAACTGAAGCCCAAAATTTTATTCAGAATATCAAAAAGAAGCATTGGAACGCCACACATAATTGCTCAGCCTATTTAATTGGCGAAAATGATCAGATCCAAAAAGCAAATGATGATGGAGAGCCCAGCGGTACAGCAGGAGTTCCGATATTGGAAGTTTTGAAAAAAAAACAGCTCAAAGATACAGCTGTTGTCATAACCAGATACTTCGGCGGAATAAAATTAGGTGCAGGCGGCCTGATCCGGGCTTATGGGAAAGCAACCTCAGAAGGCATTGATGCGGTTGGAGTAGTTGAAAGAAAACTGATGCGCATCATGCATGCAAAAGCAGATTATACTTGGCTCGGAAAGCTTGAGAACGAACTGCGGTCTTCCATTTATACTCTCAAGGAAATCCAATATTTAGAACGTGTTGAGCTACTGACATATGTCGAAGAAGGCCAAACAGAAAGTTTTTCTGAATGGATCACTGAATTAACCAATGGACAGGCTGAAATTTCGCAGGGTGAACAGCTATATTTAGAAGAAGAAAAATAATTTTCAACATTTATTTACGAAGGGATTTTAATTCGGTAAAATATACTATTGCAAGAAATTTAATTCCTTTCCAAACCATTTATAAAGTAGGGATAAAATGTCTGTTTCGAGATCGAGAAAACGAAAGATTAGAAGAAAACGCTTTTGGCGTGTCATAATACTTGCCCTCTTTCTGACGATTATTGGCGGAGGGACATTCCTGGCATATGATCTAATATATAGTGCCAATAAAGCAACAAGTGAAATATATCAGGAATTGGACAGTGATAAAATTGCGAATCACCGGTCCGAAGAAGTGGAAATCTCAAAGGACCCTTTTAACATCCTGTTAGTTGGGATTGAAGATCAGGAAGGCGGAGAGAGATCTGATGTCCTGATGCTCGTCACCGTAAATCCTCAAACAGAAGAAGTAAAAATGCTGAGCATCCCGAGGGATACACGGACATACGTGCCTGAAGTCGGATATAATACAAAGATTACCCATTCTTACAGCAATGGGGGCATAGAATCAACCATTACCACAGTTAATGAGCTTCTCGATGTTCCAATTGATTACTATATTACAACCAACTTTGATGGCTTTGAGGATATTGTCGATACGTTAGGCGGAATTGATGTCGATGTTCCATTCACCTTCAAAGCACAGCTGACCGACAGCTTAAAATGGAAGACTTACTACGAAGGAAATATGGAGCTTAACGGAAATGAAGCTTTGGCATATGTAAGAATGAGAAAGAAAGACCCTAAAGGCGATATGGGAAGAAATGAACGGCAGCAGCAAGTCATTAAAGCAATCGTAAATAAAGGGACTTCTTTCAGCACGATTACAAAAATCGACGACATCATGGAGGATTTAGGAGCAAATGTGAAAACAAACATCCCTCCTTCTAAATTCGCAAGTTTCATCAAACTTTATTCAAAAATCAAGAATACAAACATCGAGAATTTAACCTTAAAGGGATATGATGAATATATCGATGACGTATATTTTTACATTCCTGATGAAGATTCCATTTCTGAACTAAGCTATGAACTTAATGATACCTTAGGCAACAGTACGGATAGTTATACAGCTGAGGATGAAACCTGGCAAACCGATGCCGACCAGCAGGAAAATGAATATTGATAAATAGCTGAAGAGTACACGCAATGTGTACTCTTCTTTTTTTACCATTATTTTCTACAGGTATTTTATACTATTCTTGCTTTTAACGGGTTGGAAAATTTGACAATTTTCGCTAGAATAGGTAAAGAACTCAAAAATATGTCGATGGAGGGAAAAATATGAAAAAATTTCTGGCATCTTCGGTTCTTGCTACTGCTGCTTTGTTCCCTGTCCTCGTGAATGCGGAAGAGCTAGATCTTCCTGCCAATATGCTTGTAGGCCAAAAGGTTGAGATCAGGTCAGGAGCGACTACATCTTATCCGCTGGTTACATCCCTATCAACCGGTAAAACAGTCACCGTCATCGATGAATTCACCAATTCATCCGGAGAACTTTGGTACCGGGTAGATATGGGCACGAATAAAGGATGGGGATTAGCATCCAGTTTTACAGAGCAGACCACTGGCAATTCCGGGATACAGATCGGAAAGCAGGCTGCCATAACCGGAGATAATGTCAACGTCCGCAAAGGAGCTACTACTTCCTATGAAGCTATTGCAAAACTATCAAAAGGAACTTCAGTTAAAGTGATTGATAGTTTTAAAAATAGCAGCGGTGAACTTTGGTACCGGATTGAATCAGGTACTATAAAAGGATGGATTATAGAAGACTATCTGAAAGCAGATGCAGAAGTCAAACCTCCTACGCCTGCAAAAGAAACCAAAACGGTTCAGATTGACAAAGCACCTGTCCGCAAAGGGGCAACCGACTCTTATAGCATTGTTACATATGTAAATAAGAATCAAGCTGTGACGATTATTGATACGTTTAAAAATGCGAATGGCGAGGTTTGGTATCGTGCCGACTTAGGATCTGTTCTGGGATGGATTAAGGAAAGTGCATTTAAGGCAGGATCTTTGCCGCCTGCACCTGAAACTCCGGATCTTCCTGCAATCGGAAGCTATGTCTATAGCCAGGTAAATTCATTGGATGTCCGAAGAGGAGCCACTTCTTCTTATCAATCCGTCGGGAAATTGTCACTAAATCAAAAGGTAAAAGTACTCGACCACTTTGTTCCATCAAGCGGCGAAGCATGGCTGCGGGTACAAGTAAACTCAAGCCTTGCCGGCTGGATCCCTGCTGATAGTGCCAGTGCCAATCAGACTATTAACACAAAACTATATGTAAGTGTTGATGTCGCCAACATGCGCAGCGGCCCTTCCTTAAGCCACTCAGTTATCGGCCAGGCTTCAAAAGGCGCTGAGCTGACTGCCTCTGAAACAGCTAAGGATTCAACAGGAGATTTGTGGTATAAAGTAAAAACATCTTCTGGCAATATCGCTTGGGTACATGAAACGGTTGTCTCAAAACAGCCTTCTGTATCCATTGGCACAACCATGCTGATCGGCACCATGAATGCTGCTTTATACGCTGGAGCTTCATATGATTATAAAATCAGTGAGAGACTTTCATATAACAGCAAAGTATCAGTTCTTGGCGAATTCACCAACTCTCTTGGGCAGCGCTGGATCCGCATAAAAAGTGCATCCGGGAAAACGGGATGGACTCCAGAATATGAGCTTGTTACATCACAGAATGTTTTTAAGTATGTTTTTGCTAAAAAAGGGGCGGTCATCCGCAAAGGAGCAGGAACGAACTATGGAGTCAGCGCGTATCTAGCCGAAAGCGAGTCATTGAAAATTCTTCGCAAACTGAATGGCTGGCTGAATGTTGAAAATGCTAAAGGAACGCGGGGATGGGTTTTAGAAACACAAACAACGACTGTATCTGCTAAGAGACTAAGCTCTCCTGCCTATTCCACAGTCAATGGAGAGAGCTATTTAACATGGATTAAACCCAGCAGCTTTGCAGTCTCTTATACTACATTGTCTGCAAACCGCTTAAAGATAACAGGTGCTATGACCGATGTGGAACTGCCTAAAGGCAGCATCAAAGGCATTAAGTCCATTGAAACTTTTGCATCCGGTTCACAAAAATCTGTCGTTCTTACGTTCGAACCAGGGTATTCATTTACTTTAAGAGATTACTCAAATAAGGTTTCAGTGAAGATTGTTCCATTAGGATTATTAGGAAAGAAAATTGTGGTGGATGCAGGGCATGGCGGACATGATGCAGGAGCTGTAGGACCTACAGGATTAAGAGAGAAAGATGTTAATCTCGGTACAGCACTCTTACTTAAATCAGAGCTTGAAAAATACGGGGCTACTGTAATCCTTACTAGAAGTACTGATGTTTTTCTTGAACTTGCAGAAAGAACGGCCATTGCGAACAGCTCTACTGCAGACGCATTTATCAGCATCCATGGGGATTCCTTCTCCTCAACATCAAAAGGAACAACAACCTATTACAATTCAACGGTTAACTTTAATGGTCCCAGAAGTGAAACAATGGGAACTGCGATTCAAAAAAATATGATCTCTTCTATGAATACTTATAACAGAGGAGTAAAAGAACAGAACTTCTATGTAAATAGAATGAATCAGCTTCCAAGTGTTCTGGTTGAACTTGCATTTATTTCAAATCCAAAAGAGGAAGCTCTTCTCAAAACGACAGCTTTCCGTCAAAAAGCTGCTGTTGGCATTTCCAAAGGGTTAGAGGAATATTTTAACAAATTTTAAATAAATAGATTCTATTTCCTTTATTTTTACAATCTGTTAATCTACTTATGTTCAAAATTGGGTATATATTTTACTATGTACCCAATTTATTTTTGCATTAAACCTTTATATAAAATTTCAGGGGGAAAACCAATGAGCCGTACAAAGAAATTGATCGCTGCAGGAGCCTTAACTCTTGGAATAGGAACAGGAGCAGCATTATTCACTCCTCATGCAATCAATGCATCCAGTAACGTGGTTCTGGCAAGTGTAGATTGGGTTACTTCACAGCTGAATCCGATGAAAAGCAAGATTACAGAACTAGAATCAAAGATAGCTTCCCAGCAGCAGGAAATTAATAGTCTGAAAAGTCAAATTGGCAATCCAACCACCCCGCCTGCAGAAGGACAGCTTCCTTCTGTTGTCTATGTGACCAAAAGCTCAGTAAATATCCATTCCGGAGCTTCAACTGATTATAAAGTCGTTGCGACTAAAGCGATTGGATCAAACTTGAAAGTAATTGATTCTTTTAAAGCTTCAACTGGACTATGGTACCGGGTGGAATTGTCGGCTGCTTTAAAGGGCTGGGTATTCTCAGGCAATGTATCGATAGATAAACCATCAACTGCAGCACCTACTCAGGTTATTACAACCGGCGATGTTCACTTGCGTAAAGGTGCCACTACTTCGTACGGCGTCATTCAAACACTGCCAAAAGGAACGGTCTTAAAATATATTTCGACTTTTGTAAACTCTAAGGGAGAAACCTGGTATAATGTCCAAACTTCTGCTGGAGTAAAAGGCTGGGTATTCGGCGGTCTTAGTGAGGTGAGATAGTTTTGAAAAAGATCATCTCACTCTTCAGCTTCCTTTTATTGCTCATATCCCTGCCTGCTTTCACACAGGCAGCCGAACCTAAGCAGTATAGCAATGAAGTAAACGTGTCTGTGTATTTAAAATCAAGTTTAACTATTACGTTAAATGGAACTTATCAGCTAGTTAATAAAGATAGCGGCACCAAAACGGTTGTACCGCAAAACACTGTCCTAACCGTAAGCAAGGACAGCTCCGGTGTCTCTGTCAGCTATAATGGCTTCAGCCAGAAATCTGCCAAAGGATTTGATTTACAAGAAATAACCGGCACCTCCAAGCTGGCAGTCTTTACAGCAGATACTCCATTAAGAAGGGGTGCAACTTCTTCATACGAAATCATTAAGACATTTAAAGCTGGAGAAAGCGCCAATTACCTTGACTCTTTTACAAATTCCCAAGGACAAGTATGGTATAAAGTATCTTCTGGAAGTTTATCAGGATGGGTTTTATCGACAACAGTGAGACTCTCCGAAGTAAGCTCGCTATCCACAGCCAAGGTAAGCAATGGCACAACATACCGGGGCAGCTTCTTTCTGAAACCAAATGGATCGCAAGTTGAGGTCATCAACGTTCTGGATATGGAAGATTACTTAAAAGGTGTTGTTCCAAATGAGATGCCTGCTTCCTGGCCGAAAGAAGCCTTAAAGGCTCAAGCGATTGCAGCAAGAAGCTATGCTGCCAACACGATGATGCTTACAAGCACAGCTGCAAGCCAGGTTTACAAAGGCTATTCAGGGGAAGATTCCAGGGCCAATACCGCTATTCAGGAAACAGCCGGATTAGTGGCCAAATATAATGGAAAGCCTATCCAGACCTTTTTCTTCTCAACCAGCGGCGGCAGAACAGCCAATGTAGGTGACGTATGGAACTCCAACCAGTCTTATTATCCTTATCTCGTTTCGGTTGATGATCCATATGAGTCCTCCCCATACACCAGCTGGAGTGAAACATTTTCTTCCGCACAGCTGCTGAAAAACTTTGGTTTTTCAGATACATCTGCCGTCATTTATGATTTGACTCTATCGAAAACGGGAGCAAATGGAGAGGTTCGCGGGGTTACCATTAAAACATCTGCCGGCGATAAAACTGTAACAGGCAACGAGTCTGTCATCAGAAAGCTTTTCCCGCTTCCTAATTCAAATGTCTATAACCAGCTGTATTCAAACTGGTTTGATGCGGTGCTGAATGGCTCTGCATCCGGATTAAGCGTCCAAACAGCAAGCGGTACGGCAAACATCAGTGATATGAAAGGCCAGACTGTACAGACAGCAAACGGCCAAGTAACACTCTCAGACTCAAAAGTTTCCATTCAAACTGCAAGCGGCATCGTGACCAATGAAGGTTCAGGCATCACTTCTGTTACTTTGAACGGAAAAGGCTGGGGACACCGAATTGGCATGAGCCAATATGGAGCAAAAGGATTTGCAGAAAAAGGATGGAAAGCCGAACAGATTATTACCCACTATTTCAAAGGAACTACAGTTTCAAAATAGAACAAGCAAAAGAGCCAATTCACCTAGGAATTGGCTCTTTTTTCGTTATTCTGCTCTCCCAAATGGAAAAGGATATCGTCAACGATGCTTTTCCAGGAGTATTGATCAATAGCCAGCTTACGGCCATTTTCTCTCATGGTCTGATAATCCGCATCACTTATACTCATTAATTCTGAAATTGCGGCCGCAATGCCTTCCGGGTTTTCAGGCGGAGCAATCTTTCCGCAATGATACTCTTCCAGAATGGCTGCACTCTCTCCGTCTCCACAATAAAGAACAGGCACTCCAGAAGAAATGGCAGGAAATATTTTAGAAGGTCTCGCACCTTTGAAAAGTTCGATATTTCTTAAAGAAACAATGCTGTAATCCGCAGCTGCAAACATATCCGGCATCGCTGAGACAGGCACAGAACCATAGAAGGTTACATTATCCAGCTGCAGTTCTTCTTTTAAGCTCAGAAGCTTTTCCCGCTCCTGGCCATCGCCGACAAACAGAAAATGGGCATCCGGCTGCTTGTCCTTTAAAAGAGCAGCGGCTCTCAGTACAGAATCAAGACCCTGGGCATAACCAAGATTTCCGGCATACATAAAAACTTTTTTGCCTTCGATGCCTACTTCTCTCAACAGCTCAGTGTTTTTCGGCTGGGGAGCAAATGTATCTGTGTTGACCCCGTTAGGAAGAAGAAACACATCTTCCGCATTCTTTCCTTTGCGGACCATGTAGTCTTTAATCCCTTCCGTGGCAGTTGCAATTTTCCATGACTTCTTATAAAGAAACATCTCAAGGCGTTCAGCCAGGCGGATAA
Source organism: Cytobacillus firmus NBRC 15306 (assembly GCF_001591465.1). Lineage (GTDB taxonomy): Bacteria > Bacillota > Bacilli > Bacillales > Cytobacillaceae > Cytobacillus > Cytobacillus firmus. The sequence goes on along the minus strand of NZ_BCUY01000019.1, from coordinate 18,247 downwards.
AGGATTTATTTTTCAGAATTCCAAGCTCTACAGCTGATTCCGGCCAAATATCTGCAACATTGAATACAAACTTTGCCCTTTTCATTTTAGCCCCTAAATACCCTGTAATGCCAAGGAATAGCGGAGGAGAATTACAGATGATTACATCTGCAGGCTTTGATTTCAGAATCGAGAAAAAAGCACTGAACGTAAAAGAAAAATAGGAAGCAAGCCTTTTCCAGAAACTTCCCTTTGGAGATGGATAAATCCATGAACGGTGCACAGGAATTCCATCCCAGTTTTCAAACATATAGAAGCGTCCCTTATATTCCTCTGGAATGATGCCATGAGGATGATGCGGGAAAGCTGTGATGACTTCCACCTGATGCCCTCTGCTGATAAGCTCTTTACTTACTTCGTAAACACGAATCTGAGGAGCTCCAGTTTCAGGGGGAAAATGCTGACACAAGTAAATCACTCTCATTTTCCCATCTCCATTACTTAACATTTAGTTCCTTTAAATAAGCTGACAGCTTATCTTTAAGGTCAGGGCGCTTTAATGCAAAATCGATTGATGCCTGCAGGAATCCGAATTTGTCTCCGACATCATAGCGGTTTCCCTGAATAATGTATGAGTAGATGGATTCCTTATCAAGCAGACTGTCAATTGCATCTGTAAGCTGAATTTCACCCTTTTTATCCGGCTGGACATCCTCAAGCATATCAAAAATAGCTGGTGTAAGGATGTATCTGCCTACGATTGCCTGTGTTGATGGAGCTTCTTCAACTGCAGGCTTCTCAACCAGGCTATGAACTTTAAAAAGGTCGCCAGTGTTTTCGGAATAATTTACAATACCGTACTTATATACCTCAGAGCGCGGTACTTCATTGCATCCCAGGATGCTGGACTGTACCTTTGTGTATTGATTTATCATTTGTTTAAGAGCTGGAACTTCACTGTCGACGATATCATCGCCTAACAGAACAGCAAAGGGCTCATTACCGATGAATTTCTTTGCACAAAGAACGGCATGCCCAAGGCCAAGCGGCTCTTTCTGCCTTACATAATGGATATCAACGAGGTTTGAAATGTTCTCCACAACTTCAAGCATTTCATGTTTGCCCGTTCTCTCCAAAAGCATTTCCAGTTCAACAGATTTATCAAAATGATCTTCAATCGCTCTTTTGCTTCTGCCAGTTACAATAATGATATCTTCAATTCCCGACTCAACTGCTTCTTCAATGATATATTGAATGGTCGGTTTATCGACGATAGGCAGCATTTCCTTAGGCTGTGCCTTAGTAGCAGGCAAAAATCTGGTTCCAAGCCCGGCTGCCGGTATTACTGCTTTTTTAATCATGATTTCATCCCCTTGTTCAAGGTTTGCTCATATAAATCGAGCATGCCATTTGCGTTATCCGTCCAGTTGTAATTAGCCTTTACATGTTCGATTCCCGCGTGTCCCATTTCTATGCTTTTTTCTTTGTTGTCTGCTAAGTGCAGCATCGCTTTTGCAAGCTCTTCCGGGTTCTCTTTCGGCACAACAAAACCGGTTTTCCCTTCAAGCACCACTTCAGGAAGTCCGCCGACATTTGACACAACTGCCGGCACGCCGCAGGCCATTGATTCAACCGCAGCTACACCGAAACTCTCGCTGTCTTCAGTTGAAGGAACTCCAAATACGTCCATTTTATTAATGTATTCCGGGACTTTATCATTTGGCACCCGTCCGGTAAACTCGGTCACATGATCGATTCCCAGGTCTCTAGTCAGCTGCTCATACTCTGCCCGCTGCGGTCCGTCCCCGACAATGAGAAGCTCAGAATTGCTCTTTTCCTTATAAATCCTGGCAAAGGCTTTAATTAAATCACCAATGCCATATTTATCTGAAAGTGCCTTAACAGTCCCAAACGTAACTTTTCCCTCAGTCTTAAATTCCGGCATCGGCCTGAACTTATCCATATCCACGCCAAAAGGTGTAACATACACTTTTTTATCTGTATACTTGTTTGTTTCTTTAGCCATGATATGACTTGTTGAACAAATAACGTCTGCTTTAGAAAGGGTATATTCAACAATTTTCCTGTTCACGCCGCCCTGCTGGGGAAATTGAAAAATATCTCTTCCCCAAACAGACACATAAAAAGGTTTGTAATTGGCTAATGCACCGACAAATCCATAGCTTGATACATAATGTGCGTGAAGAATGTCAGGCTGAAAGCTCTTAAGTACCTTTTTCAAAGCGAAAACACTCGAAATATACGACAATTTCCCGGGTAATAGCTTTGGAAGGGTAATGGTGTCGATGTCCTTGGCATTTTCTGCTGAAAAGTGGTCTGAGAATGTAACAACCTTAACATCAATTCCCTTATTTTTATAAAATAAAGCCCATTTATGGGTGTGTATCGATCTGCTTGGAGCAAGTATTAGTACTTTCATAGTTCCTCCTTTAACAAGGCACTCTTTACCTTCTTGACTCTTGCAAGCCAGGAATGCTTATCGGCAAAAGTCTGCTTGATGTTGTGACGGTATATTTGTGTATTACCCGTCATTTCTTCAATTGCTTTAGCCATATCATCTGCCTGGTCTGCACAAATTAACCCATAGCCATCCGTTTCAATGATATCTCTTTGTGCCTCACAAAATGTGGCAATGACAGGCAGCTCATTGGATAGATACTCCACCAGCTTTACTGGTACGGAAAAATCATTATATGTGCTTCTATATCGCGGGATGAAGGCAAAATCCATTTCACGGTATAATTCGTTTAATGCTTCCCCGCTCAAATGCTTAACCGTCACGTTCAGCTCCTCAAGACGATTTCTTTTGTCAGAAGGAAGGCCGGCCAACTCCTCTTCACGGCAGACAACAGTCAAATCACAGATTCTATGGTCTTTGTTAGCCAGCTCTAAAGCATCCAGCAGCAAAAATAAACCATAGTCTTCGTTGTTTATCCCGCCAACATATATTCCATGAGCAGCCGCACTGTTTTTTTCTTTTTTGATGATGTTCTTTGCATTACCGCCGGGAGGCAGAGCCATTTTCTTCTTATTAATGTCAACATACTCGCCCATTGCATCGCTTGGAAGGAAAATAACATCGCAATACTTCTCGTAAAAGCTTTCTTCCATTCGATAAACAGTTTTCATGATTGTCTTTTTTAGACCTTTTAAAGGATAAAGCTCATCAAATTTCCAATAAACATCCCGATAAAATACACCGACAGGCACATTTTTCTGTTTTAAAAATTTCATGACCTTCAGGTCGATCAATGGCTTTTTGGGAATATGCCCTTTATCTGTCAGCCAAAAAGGAATTGTCTGGTTCTCCATATAACAGAACCAAATATCTTCAAGCTTCCCTTCACTTTTCCAGGTGTTAAAAAGCTCCTCCCTTGCGGCTGAAGAACCTGACAGCAGAAGAATTTCTGCATCATTTTCCTTCCCCCAGCTCAAGAAAGCCTGATGCATCTCTTTTGGTCTTAGCTTGGATCCGCTATTCGCATTTTTGGCTATTTCAAAAGGATAATACAGCAATACTTTTTTCATGGAATTTCTCCTTAAACTTCATTTCCAGACTTTTTCTTTTGCCATAAAACAGTAAAGTGAAGTCGGAGTCTGATAAATAGTAAGATCCCCACAAACAAACCTGTCATCAGCACCCAGATTGGATTGAATAAAAAGTCTGCAAAGCCACCAACCAAGGTTCTTGGAATATTAATGGTAAAGTAAATAAACAAACATAAAAACACAGGATTTTTAGGGAGTCTTACAAAAACGATATATAAAATCTGCACTAATGCAGCAATATAAATCGTGCTGACAACGACGCCCAGGTACCCAAAGTTCGCATATGCTTCAGCAATATAAAGAGTGTTCAGCACTCCAGCTGTGCCAGCTTCAACCTTTTCAGGGAAGACCGTTTCCATTACAACCCTTGCGGAGCGGACATGATCCATATCAAATAAATCCGTAATGATTGGCAGGCTCTTCCCATTTAAAAACGGCAGTAAACTGCCATATAAATCAAAATGCAGGAAAGTCGGCGCAATTTGAGCAAAAATCAATCTGCCAACAGGACCGGAATTATAGGACAAATAAGAACCAATATCCGTCACACCCTGAATCACAATATACATGGAAACAAGAGCAGCAGCACCCAGCATCCCCCATAAAACCAGGCGTCTTACATTAAACCTGATCACACCTATATATAGGCTCAGCAGCAGAAACATAATCAAATAGAAAAAGACTGGTGATTTAGCCAAATCGTAAATATTAATTAAAATAGCACCTGCAAATAGAGACAGATACAATAGCTTCCACTTCACCTGCCCGGTCCTGACAGCATAGACGTAAGCAATCAGGGACAGCAGCGGGGTCAAAGCAATCGCGAAAATATTACGTATCAAAACATTACCGCCAAATTCCCTTTGGGCCATGATCCTTAATTCTCCAGGGGAATACTCACTGTTCCCCAAAGCAACTTCCAGAATAGGAATGACAGGTGCTTTCCAAAGCGTATAAAGAATGGACAACATAGAAATGCCTGACAGCATAAGGAATATAAGAAAAAATTCATTCTTCTCTTTAAAAGGCAATGAAATATCTTTTGAAAGATACTCATTGAATTCCTCTTTGGCATCAAAATTGCTTAGCTTTGTGATTAACATCATGACCAATGGGAATAAAATCATCACCAGACAGATAATATAAAAACCTTTTTGCCTGCTTTCCTCAAAATACAGTCGGTTAATCATATAGTAATCATCCACTCCCATTCCAATCAGCAAAGTGCCGATAAAGCTGGAAATGAGAAATGAATAATAAAATATGATTGAAATCATATTTGGCTTTAAAAGGGAGAGGCTTCCGCCAGCCTGTTTAAAAAGGTAAATGGAAGCCGTTAAAACAATACACCAAATTAAAAGATAGAGCATAGCTTAGCCGCCTTATCTGTTATCTATTAGAGATACAATTTTCTCCGCTGCTTTTCCATCTCCAAAAACTTCCTTATAAGATGGATTTACTTCTTTATTTACAGCATCCAATAGCTGCTTTACATCTGTACCAACCAGGATGTTTGCATCTTCTTCAAGCGTTTCAACCCACTCCGTCTGTTCGCGTACTGTTACACAAGGGACTTTCATGAAATATGCTTCTTTTTGGACACCGCCGGAATCCGTAATGATTTTCTTCGCATTTGCTTCCAATGTCAGCATGTCCAAATAACCTACTGGATCAATAACCTTCAGGTTAGGAACATCGCTTAAGCTTAGGCCGTACCCTTCCAGCTTATGCTTGGTACGCGGATGAATGGGCCATACTTTTACATCTTCAATTTTTGAGAAAGCATCCAGGATATTTTTCATATTCCCGATATCGTCCGTATTTTCAGCTCTGTGGATCGTGATGAGATGGTAGCCTTTTTCAGTTAACTCATTCTCGCTAAGAATGGAGGATTTCTCAGCTGCCAGCCCTTTATTGTACAGAACTGCATCATACATAACATCCCCAATATTGAAGACATTGTATGTGATGTTTTCGTTTTTCAGATTCTCCACTGCTGTATCAGTCGGGCAGAACAGGAACTCTGAGACATGGTCAGTCATAATGCGGTTAATTTCTTCCGGCATTTTCTTGTTGAAGCTTCGTAATCCCGCTTCAATATGTATGACCGGAATATGCAGCTTGGAAGCAACTAAAGACCCTGCCAATGTGGAATTCGTATCCCCATACACCAATAGGTAATCAGGTTTTTCTTCCAGTACAATTTCTTCTATTTTCGCAAGCATCTCGCCAGTCTGCTTGCCATGATTTCCAGATCCAACATTCAAATGATAGTCAGGCTTTGGAATGTTCAATTCTTCAAAAAAGATATCAGACATATTTGCATCATAATGCTGTCCTGTATGAACAATTAACTCCTGATGATTTTCACGCAAAACCCGTGAAAGAGGAGCGGCTTTGATAAATTGAGGCCTGGCGCCTAATACTGTTAGAATTTTCATTATTCATCCTCCTATGGAGTTCTCTTCTATTTAGCATTTCCAATTCTATTCATTCAATGATTTTTCAGTTTGAAATGATCTTCTTTTGAAATCTTTGTCAACCCGGCTGATTCCAATGATTAGAAGCATATAAAGCCAGGCAAAAGCGATATATAAGTAGGTGAGCTCATGTTCCTGAACATAAATAATACTGATAACTGCAGCAGTCATATTTACAAATAAAAATGCCATTTTCCCAAATGACACCGGAACATAGTATGCTTGCTGGCTTTTTCTGAATATGAATACAATGGCAGTCATATAAGCAATCAAATAAGCCGCTACGGCACCCCAGATAGAGAACACCGGAATAAGTGTAATGTTTAAGACTGTATTAATCACGGCCACAATGCCAAACGTTATGGAGATAACCCCGGTTTTCTTTGTGAAAAATAAACCGGCAGAAATAATCAGGTAGTAAAAATTCAGAAACGTGGCTGCCGATATCAATGCAACGTATTGATATGCATTGTAATAGTCTTTTCCAAGAATACCAATAATGAAAGGCATAACCGTTGCAATAGCCATGATTCCAAAAATCCCCATCAGGAGAAGTCCCATATAAATTTTTGAAAAGAGCAAAGGGCTATTTTCTTTATCTTTAATGGACATGGAATAAGGACGCCAAGCCATTTGTACTCCGCTTGTCAGCAAAGTGATGACGGTAGCAAGCTTGGTGGCAGCTCCATAAATCCCTACTTCTTCTGTGGAATGAAAAGCCTGCAGAAAGAAAACACTGGCATTGGCAATTACCCAAAAGGCAAGGGATGCCGGCACAAGCGGGGCTGCATACTTTACCAATTCCTTCAGCGACGGAAAGGAAATCTTGGGTTTTAAATATTTAAAGCTGGATGAAAGCAGAAGCAAGAAGATAATGGCACTGCTCACAATTCTTCCAAGCAGGATTCCTTCTGGTGTCTGAACAAAATATTTTAGGAACAGGTAAGATAATATCGCAACCAGCAGCATTTTCCCTACTGTGAAAATCACGACTTTTTTGGTTTTAAAGTCAAAGCGGAGCACCATCAGCACTACAACTAGAATGGTATCCAGAAAAAGTACCCCAATACTGATATATAAGAGCCGTACATACCCTGAATCGCCAAAAAGCAGCTCAGAAATATAAGGGCCAGCTGCAAGTACAATGAGTCCCAGCAAAGCTACAATAAAGATCCTGAAATACATGACGTTACGGACATGCTCCAGCTTTTTGCCTTCATCCTTTGTTTCAAAGTAGTAGAAAGACAATGCAGAATCAGTGCCGAAAATGATTAAAAACGTCAGCATGGCTGTCCATTTATCAATAATGTCAAGCACTCCATATTCGGCAGGAGGCAGATAGTTTGTATAAATAGGCAGCATGATAAAAGCGATTAATTTTGTTCCGACATTCATAAATGCGTAAAGGAGCGAATCCGCTCCTAAACGCTTAAATTGGGCGAGCACCTATAACAGCTCCCGCTCGTCAACATCCTTGACGTACTTAGCGGGTACACCCTTTACTAATGTTTTCGCCCCGGTATTTTTTGTAACAAGAGCACCTGCAGCTACAAATGTTTCTTCTTCAATCGTGATTCCTGGCAGGATAATGGACGCACCGCCAACGCGGGCACCTTTCTTAACGATTGCACCCTTGATTTTGTCAAAGCGCTCTTCCGTTCTGCCCATGAAGTTATCATTTGTAGTTGTTACACATGGCGCAATGAAAACTTGCTCTTCCAATGTCGTATAAGCAGTAATATAAGAATTGGACTGAATCTTTGTGCGGTCGCCAATGGTCACGTAGTTTTCTACTGTAACACCGCGTCCGACAATGACATAGTTTCCGATTTCCACGTTTTCTCTGACACTCGCAAGATCAGCAATCAAAGTGGAAGAGCCGATTTTAGCACCGCGATAGATGACACAGTTCGCACCAATCGTTACATCCTCTCCCACTTCAAGCGCAGGAATAGAGTCTGATAATTTTACAGTGCTCGTCTTGGCCGGTTTTGGCGGTTTCCCCACGACAGCACCATCAGCGATGGTTGTATTGTCGCCAATAACAGTGCCTTCATGAATGGTAACGCGATTTCCAATGATAACGTTTTTGCCAAGTTTTACGTCTTTTTCTATAACGGAATAGTACCCAACTTTTACAGATGAATCGGTTTGTACTGTAGGATCAATAAAATTCATAAGAATCTCCCTTTACCTTTAGAAATTATAGTTTAACGTACTTGTTTGGCTTTTCAACATCTTTCATTGCATTACGTGTATCGAAGATGACTTTGCTTTCTTCAGCAATCATCTTATAGTCAAAGTCTGAGTGGTCTGTTGTAACAAGAACAAGATCAGAATCATTAAGCAGCTGCTTTGAAAGCTCAACTGTTTCCACTTTTGCACCGCATGATTTGAATGAAGTTACATAAGGGTCAACTACCGTATAGTCAGCTCCATGCTGTTCTAACAGTTCAACAATTTTAAGGACTGGAGATTCACGGACATCATCAATGTCCTTTTTGTATGCCACACCAAGAATGGTTATTTTAGCTCCGCGAAGGGCTTTGCCGTCTTCATTCAGGATTTGCATAGCACGGTTGATTACGTACTCAGGCATACTGTTATTGATTTCTCCGGAAAGCTCAATCAGTCTTGTGTGATAATTGTACTCACGCGCTTTCCATGTTAAGTAGAATGGATCAATTGGGATACAGTGTCCGCCAAGGCCAGGGCCAGGATAGAAGGCCATGAAACCATATGGTTTTGTTTTGGCAGCATCAATTACTTCCCATACATCAATGCCCATTTTTTCACAAAGGATCGCCATTTCGTTGGCAAGAGCAATATTGATATGTCTGAATGTATTTTCAAAAATCTTTTCCATTTCCGCAATAGCTGGAGAGGATACTTCGAATACATCTCCTTCAAGTACATTGCGATAAAGTGCAGAAGCTACTTTTGTACAGTTTTCAGTAATACCGCCAACTACTTTAGGCGTATTTTTGGTTTTGAATTGCTTATTGCCCGGGTCCACACGTTCTGGAGAGTAGGCAATGAATACTGATTCTCCTACTGTAAGGCCTTTGCTTTCAAGAGCAGGCTTTACAATTTCCTCAGTTGTTCCAGGGTATGTTGTTGATTCCAATACAACGAGCATTCCTTCATGCGCATACTTGGCAATTTCGTTAGAAGAGCTTTCAACATATGAAGTATCCGGCTGCTGGTAAATATCAAGCGGTGTTGGCACACAAATCGCCACTGCATCAACTTCCTGAATTTTAGCGTAGTCTGTTGTTGCTTCCAATCTGCCGTCCTTAATCATATCGGCAAGATCCTGATCCACAACATCCCCAATATAGTTAATCCCCATATTAACTTGCTCTACACGGGCAGCCTGTACATCAAAGCCAATTACTTTATATCCCGCTTTTGCTTTTTCTACAGCAAGAGGAAGACCAACATAGCCCAATCCTACTACACCAATAACTGCTTCTTTATTTTCGATTTTATTTATTAATGTCTGATATGCACTCATCTTGCATTCTCCTTTACTTTATAACGACTTTTTTCCCAGTTTCTGCTGATTCTAAAATTGACAGTATCAATTTTACAGGAGCTAAACCGTCTTCTCCAGTTACAATTGGGTTACGGTTTTCTTTCAATGCAAGTACCATGTCTTCAATAATGCATTGATGGCCTGGCTTGCCGAATGGATCTGCTTTAATTTCATCTTTAATTTTTTCTGCTTCTTCTTCCGCTACACCCTCGATATCCCATGTTTCAATGTAGTTTGCATTTCTGCCGGAGATTTTAACCGAAGCAGTTTCACCGAAAATCGCAAGAGATTCTTCAAGATTTTTCGGATAGATGGTAGTCGCTGCTTCAATTACGCCCAGCGCACCACTCTTGAATTGAACAACTGCTGCTGCAACGTCCTCAGTTTCGATTTTACGGAGGCGTGTCGCTGCCATCGCCTGGACAGACTCTACAGGCCCCATCAGCCATAGCATAAGATCAAGATCATGAATAGCCTGGTTCATAAGAACGCCGCCATCAAATTCTTTCGTGCCTCTCCATGCTGCCTGATCATAATATGCCTGATTGCGATTCCAGCGCACAGTTGCATTCGCATGGCTCAGCTTTCCGAATGAACCTTTATCCATTTCAGCCTTCAGCTTTTGGATAGCCGGACGGAACCGGTTAGGATGAACAACAGCAAGCTTTACGCCATTTTCACTGGCATATTGAATCATATCTTCAGCATCCTGAAGCTTTAATGACATCGGTTTTTCAACAATAATATGTCTTTTATGATCTGCAACAATCTTCGTTAGTGCTGCATGAAGTCCAGAAGGAACACAGATATTCACCACATGGATATCCGGATTTTCTTCCAGCATTGTATTTAGATCGGTATATTTCTTTACATTAGGCTTGTCAATCTCAAGTCTTGCCGGATTGTTATCGCAGATTGCATACAGGTTTGCATTTTCCGCCTTCTCAATTGCCTCGATATGCTTATTTGCGATATGTCCCATACCTACAATAGCAAAATTAATCATTGTAGTATCTCCTGCCTTCACTTAGATATTTCATTAATGCCAATAATACGACGGTTAGTACAAGTCCCAGGATTAGGCCGATGGCTGCGCCTTCTTTTAAGTAGCTTTTGCTTTTGGTTACATTTTCGGAAAGAGTTTTTGGTGCTTCTTTTTTAAAAAATTCTATATCACTTCTCATTCGGTGAGCTGTCGCGTCGGCTTCAGAGAGTTCCTTTTCTGTTTCGATCAATAAGTCAGTAAAATCTTCATATTGGTCCTGGCCTAAGCCTTTTTCTAATTCCTCATTATAGCTTGCGATTGCTTTTTGCAGAACTATTACACGTTTATCTAAAGAGTCAAGATAAACTTCTGAAGCCTCTATCCTGCCTTCGAAATTTTCAATTAAATCATCTTCATATTCTTCAGTAATTCTATCTAAGCTTTGTTCAACTTCATCTGCAGAGTTTCCTTTTTTCGTGAACTTAACTTGCTTAGAAGAAACAAAAATCTCTAGATTTTCTTCATCTGCAAATCTTGCTGCAATGTTATTTTCACGTGTTAGATCCGGTGATGTTACTCCCCCCGTATAAACCACAGCCTGTCCCGTATACGGCATATCCTTCTTCAAAAAATAAACCGCACCGCCAACAAGCAGCATCGTGATAATCGGAACAATTAAAAAATATTGCTTTCGTTTCCAGAAGTACATCAGGTATTCATATAGTACAAATCGTTTCTTTTCTTCTCTCATTCCAACACCAGCCCTTTGTAAGCATGTAAAGAAACGCCCCCAGTCCGGCGGCGTTTCCTGGATTTTTATTTACCGTAAAATTCTGCAATTTTCTCTACGACATACTCCTGCTGCTCTCTTTTCAGCTCAGGGAACATCGGCAGAGAAAGGGCTTCTTTAGCCGCTTTTTCAGTTATAGGAAGATCTCCTTCTTTGTAGCCCAGTTCCTGGAATACAGGCTGAACATGTAATGGAAGCGGGTAGTAAATCATTGTTGAAACCCCTTGCTCCTGAAGGTACTTCTGAAGCTCATCACGGTTTTCCACTCTTAGTGTGTACTGGTGGAATACATGATAATTCCCTTCTTTTTCAACAGGTGTTACAACATGGTCACCCACTTTTTCCTTTAGAAGGCTAGTGTATGTGTCCGCGTTCTTTCTGCGCATTTCGCTCCATGTATCCAGATGAGGGAATTTCACATTTAATACAGCAGCCTGAAGCTCATCCAGGCGGCTGTTATAGCCCAATACATGGTGGTAATATTTCGGTTTGCTTCCATGCACACGGATGACACGGCATTTTTCTGCTACGTCATCATTATCCGTAACAATCATGCCTCCATCTCCGTATGCTCCAAGATTCTTCGTTGGGAAGAAGCTGTAAGTTGCAGCTGTGCCAAGTTCTCCTACACTTTTTCCGTTATGTTTTGATCCAATTGCCTGTGCAGCATCTTCAACAATCGCAAGGTTATGCTTTTCAGCAATTTTCGCAATGCTTTCCATGTCAGCCATTTGGCCGTATAAATGTACAGGAATGATCGCTTTCGTCTTTTCAGTAATCGCCGCCTCGATTTTGGACGGATCAATATTAAATGTTACTGGGTCAATATCCACATAAACAGGCGTAGCACCAGCACGGGCGATTGCTCCGCCGGTAGCAAAGAATGTAAATGCAGTTGTGATTACTTCATCTCCAGGGCCAACTCCTAAAGCCTGAAGTGCAATATGTATGGCGTCGCTTCCGTTACCGCAGCCAATGCCATGATTAACATTACTATATTTCGCAACATCTGCTTCTAATTTTTTTACATTGTCCCCCAGGATAAATCTTGAAGAACTCATAACCCCATCAAGAACTTCCAATACTTCAGATTTTAATCCCTGGTACTGTTCACTGAGGTCAAGCATAGGTACTTTCATTAAGAATACCTCCAGAAATAAATAAAATTAAAATTCACAAGTTAGTTTACCACAACTTCTAATAATATAATGATGAAAATATGACAAAAAAAGTATAAGATATTACCTTTTTCGACATAAATTCTACATACAGAAGAACAGTGATTTTTCACCTTTTAAATTCTTGCATATTTTTTTGAAAAAGGGAAATAATAAGCGATAAAATTTCTTAAAAAAACCGTTTGCACCAAAAAATGCTACAAACGGTTTTTATTTTATAAAATTATTGTTACTTACCATATGAACGGTTGCCCGTCAGCTTTTTAAACAGAGTCAGCACCGGCTTATACTGAACATGTACAATGCCAATGATTTCAGCAAATACTTCTGTAACTACCAGCAGTCCGAAGATGATAAAGACAGATCCCCATAAAGTGGACTCTGACAGGATTACAGCACTGATACTGAACATAATCCCAAAGGCATATATCGCTAATACGGTATTCCTGTGGGAAAATCCAAGCGCAAGAAGCCTATGGTGCAAATGCGATTTATCAGGTGCCGATATCGGCTTTTTATTGACAATCCGCCTAATAATGGCAAATGTTGTGTCAAAGACCGGCACACCCAATATAATAATCGGCACAAGAAAGCTGAACAGGGTTACACTTTTATATAGCCCCAGCAGGGAAAGAATAGAGATTGAATATCCAAGGAACAGAGCCCCTGTGTCTCCCATGAATATTTTCGCCGGGTGGAAATTGTAAAATAAAAACCCGATAATACTTCCCAGCAAAATAACTGAAATCATTAAAATCAGCATTTTGCCATTTAATCCAGCCATGATGGCAATAGTTGCAATTCCAATAGCCGAAATTCCGGCTGAAAGACCATCCAGGCCATCAATCAGATTGATTGCATTGGTAATCGCCACAATCCAGAACACTGTTATGGGATAGCTCCACATGCCCAGCTCAAAGTTTCCAATATAAGGGATGGAGAGCAAATCGATTGTTAAACCGCTGGCAACAATTAAACCGGCCACAACTAATTGTCCGGCGAATTTCACCTTTGCGGATAATTCATATTTGTCATCCAGAATCCCGATTGCAACAATCAAAAGTGCACCAATGCTAATGGCTGTGACCTTTTGGTCGTATAACCCGCCCGCAAAATAACCGGCGACGACTCCGATGAAAATCGCAAGACCACCCAATCGGGGCATCACATTTTTATGAACCTTTCTGTGGTTCGGTTTATCAATCGCACCGATTTTTATGGCGAACTTTATGACAAGCGGCGTAATGACTAAGACAGTTACAAGAGATACTAGAAAAGCTATAGCAGCTTGAATATACATTCATCATCACCTTTTGCAGAGGTTAGTTTTATTGTTAGCTTAATCATGAATATCGTAACACATATCTTTAAATACGCAATGTTTTTTTAATTGGAAGGTATATTTCATACCTTTAAAGGAAAGAATATTAATTTGATTCGTATTCCCTCTATTCCCGATTTATCAGTTATTACTCCACCTTCCTTTCCACATAATAAACAGACGTGTCTATTTACAGGAAAGTTACAAAGACTATCCTATTATTCTACAATTATACTAGAAATTTCTTCCACTTCAACAAAAATATGCCCAATATGATATAATTCGACTAGGTCAATTTTTACTGGAAATAGAGGCGAAAAGTATGCTAACAAAGGTTAAAATGATGCTCAGTGATTCCACCCGCGAAATAAAAAGACTGTCGAAATTATCCGATGCAGTAAACAGCAGGGAAAAAGAGATCCAAAAGCTATCCGACGACGAACTAAGGCAAAAAACTGCCATGTTCATGGAAGATATTAAGCAGGGCAAATCACTTGAAGACATAAAGATAGAAGCATTCAGTGTTGTCAGAGAGGCAGCAAAACGTGTATTAGGACTTAGGCATTATGATGTTCAGCTGATTGGCGGTTTTGTTCTTCATGAAGGAAGCATTGCGGAAATGCAGACAGGTGAAGGGAAAACACTGGTGTCCACTCTTCCAAGCTACCTTCATGCTCTTGAAGGCAAAGGAGTTCATATCATTACTGCCAATGAATACCTGGCAAAACGTGATTTTGAGCAAATGGGAAGAGTACATGAATTCCTGGGGCTCAAAGTCGGTTTGAACATCTCGCAAATGTCTCCTGAAGAAAAGAAAGAAGCCTACTCTGCTCACATTACATATGGAACCGGTAATGAATTTGGCTTTGATTATCTCAGAGATAATATGGTTTATGACATCAATCAAAAAGTGCAAAGAAAGCTTCATTATGCCATCGTCGATGAAATCGACAGCATCTTAATTGATGAAGCCCGCACGCCGCTGATCATCGCCAATAAATCCAGTCTTGGGACAGAATTATTCTATATTACTGCCGACCTGATGAAATCATTTAAGCCCGATGCAGAATATGAATTCTACCCTGAAACCAAGCAGATTTATCTAAAAGATAAAGGCGCTTATAAGATTGAAGCAGCTTTTGGCATTGATAATTTATATGATGCCGAGCATCAGGATCTCCTTCATAATGTTATGCAGTCTTTACGGGCATATGTGGTAATGAAGAAGGATGTTGATTATATCGTAAAAGACGGGAAGATTATCCTAATAGATAAATTCACCGGAAGAATAATGGAAGGCAGAACCTTCAGTGAAGGCCTTCACCAGGCACTCGAAGCTAAGGAAGGCCTGGAGGTTACGGAAGAGAATGAAACACAGGCGACCATTACCATTCAAAATTATTTTCGGATGTACGGAAGCCTTGCCGGAATGACCGGGAGCGCAACCCCTTCCAAACAGGAATTTTCGGAAACGTATAATTTAAAAGTGGTAACCATTCCTACAAATAAACCAATACAGCGTTCAGACGAAGATGATTTAATCTTTAAAGATTACCGATCCAAGATTAATAGAATCATCAAAGAAGTTATAACTCTTCATGAATTGGGCAGACCTATTTTAATAGGAACAACTTCGATTGAACAGTCCGAAAAACTGTCTGATCAGCTTAAGAAACATAGCATTAAGCATCACATCCTAAATGCCAAGACTGAAGAAGATGAAGCGCGCATCATTTCCCTTGCAGGTCAAAAAGGCCAGGTCATGATTGCGACCAACATGGCTGGCCGGGGCACAGATATTCTGCTTGGCGAAGGCGTCAAAGAATTGGGCGGACTTCATATTATCGGAACAGAACGCCATGAAAGCATGAGAATTGATATGCAGCTGCGGGGACGTTCCGGAAGACAGGGGGACCCGGGCTCTTCCCAGTTCATTGTTTCTCTTGAGGATGATCTTTTTATCAACTATGATCCAGATGAAATGGAAAAATATCTGAAAAAGGTTAAAACGAATGAAGCGGGACTTATTCTATCTCCTGACCCAAATAAATTCGTGCGCCGCGTTCAGGAAACGGTTGAACACTCACACCATTCATCCAGAAGCCATCTGCTGAAACTGGATGATGTAATCGACCGCCAAAGCAAAGTCATCTATTCAATGAGAGACAGGCTATTAAAGGCTGAAGCGAGTGAGACATTCCCTGAAGTTACAAGCTATATTAAAAAATATCTTTTGCAGATCATCGATAAATACTGTATTGAAGACATCGCGAGCGGGGAATGGAGTCTAAATGGACTTTTAGAAGAGCTAAGCTTTGTATTTATTCAGTTTAATATCGGCCTGCATGATCTTCAGGACATTGAAAAAGAAGAGATAACTGATTTAGTCATGAAGGAATATGCAGAGCTTGAGAATCAGATTCTTTCCCTTCAGGAAGAGGAAGAGCTGGGCAGCCAGCTGCAGAGATTTATGCTTCAGCTGATTGACGCGAACTGGATTCAGCACCTGGAAGTCATGACGATCATTAAAGATGGCATCCACCTGCGAGGCTATGGACAGGAAGACCCTTACCGCCTTCTTGAAAACGAGGCACTAGCCGAATTCAATCGACTGATGTTCGAAATTGAATCAGGGATCAGCCTGCGATTTATCGAATATCTAAAAAGTCAATTCCAGGCTTCAGAAGAGTAACTCGAGGGGGAACTTAGAGAATGGCTTTATTTAAAAGAAAAGCAAAAAAAGAGAAAACACCTGAACAGGATCAGCAGCAAGAACTGCAGCAGAACGAAATTAATGCTGATCTGGATGATCTTGTAAAAACAACATTATCATTTCATCCTGACTGGGAGCTAACCAGCCAGGAGAAATATGTTTATCAATTCAAACACCAGCAGCTCCCTTTGCTTAAGCCGAACCAAATTGCCATAAACGGCATTAAACTCATTAATTTTGATGAAGGATTTGTGGTTGTCGCCATCTTAAGGAATACATTGCCTAAAGCCATACGTTTCGAGGCAGTAGATCTTCTTTTATTGGACGAAAATGGCCAGGCCATTGCGAAAAAGCAATTTGAGCTTGATGGCATGGATGAGCTTCCATCTATGACATCACGCCCATGGCGCTTTCTCTTTTCGTCAGAAGATAAGCTTGTTGATAAGATCCCTGAAGAAGGCTGGAAGATCGCTTTTGAATTGAAAAAATCAGCAGCTGTCCATCAGCTGGATCTTGAAGAAAGCTGGGAAAATCAGATTTCCCCAGCCCAAAAAGAACATCTGGAGAAAATGGTTTCTTCCTTGCCTGCTCTATCCCCTGGCGAAGTAAACTTCATGGGAATAGAAGCCAAGCATGGAAGTGAGGGAAACCTCGCTGTTACGGTTCTAATTCGAAACGGCAGCGAAAAAAACATCCAGCTGGAACAGATCCCTCTCATCGTAGAAGACGCTGCGGGAGATATCATCTGCCAGGGCGGTTTCAAGCTTGAGAAATTTGAAGTAAAAGCCAACACAAGCAAGCCATGGACTTTTATCTTTCCAAAAGAGCTTGTTCAAAAACAGCAGCCGGATTTATCCAAGTGGAAGGTTTATCCGCCTCAGAAAAAATAAGAATGAAATCCCCGTTCCGGAAGTGGAACGGGGATTTTGTATTTGAAAATCTATTTATTTGTGGAGTTGCAGAGAATTCGGGTGTTTTTCGTTATTGTGATACATTCTTATTGGAGTGTTAAGGGATTCTATTTGCAGAATTTGCCGGTCTATTTGCAATTTTATAATTCTATTTGCAGGGTGGCACAGTCTATTTGCAGGTTTTGGATTCTATTTGCATGATCGCACATTCTATTTGCAGTTCTTTGAATTCGAGTCACAATCTGCCTCTTTATCTGCAGAATGCCGATTTCTATTTGCGGGTTCCCTGGTCTATTTGCAATTTTATGATTCTATTTGCAAGATCGTTCAGTCTATTTGCAAGTTTTGGATTCCATTTGCAAGATCGCTCAGTCTATTTGCAGTTCCTTGAATTTCAGTCGCAATCTGCGTTTTTATCTGCAGAATGCCAATTTCTATTTGCGGGTTCCCTGCTCTATTTGCAATTTTATGATTCTATTTGCAAGATGGCTCAGTCTATTTGCAGGTTTTCGATTCTATTTGCAAGATCGCACAGTCTATTTGCAGTTCTTTGAATTTCAGTCGCAATCTGCCTCTTTATTTGCAGAATGCCGATTTCTATTTGCGGGTTCCCTGCTCTATTTGCAATTTTATGATTCTATTTGCAAGATCGTTCAGTCTATTTGCATGATCGCTCAGTCTATTTGCAGTTCTTTGAATTCGAGTCGCAGTCTGCCTCATTATCTGCAGAATGCCAAATCCTATTTGCGGGTTCCCAGCTCTATTTGCAAGTTTTCAATTCT
>NZ_BCUY01000018.1 GCF_001591465.1 Cytobacillus firmus NBRC 15306 | reverse complement strand
AAAAGTGTAGAATTCCAATTTTACACTTTTTTTTATTTGAGATATCGATGGTGAGAAAATTCTTCACACTTTCTTTTCATTCTTGTAAAATAAAGCAAATACTTAGGATCAAAGGACGATATAGATGAAAATTTTATTGAAAAGTGCAATCATTCACCCTGTGACTTTCCCCGCCTTCCATGGGGATGTAATAGTAGAAAACGGAAAAATACTAAAGATAGGCAAGAACTTAAAGTCTGATTCAAATGTAAAAATTATAGATTGCCATAGCCACCACTTGCTTCCTGGCTTCATTGATGTCCATACCCATCTCGGTCTTTATGATGAAGGCACTGGATGGGCAGGCAATGATGCCAACGAAACAATTGAACCCTTAAGCCCGCATATTAGAGCGATGGATGGAGTATACCCTTTAGATCCCGCATTTTCAGATGCAGTGAAATATGGCATAACAACTGCACATATCATGCCGGGCAGCGCTAACGTAATTGGGGGAACCACTTCTGTAATTAAGACATCAGGGAAAAATATCAGCAAGATGATTATCCAGGAAACAGCCGGTCTTAAGATTGCCCTTGGTGAAAATCCAAAACGGATTCACAGTCATGGCAACAAGGATTCCATTACAAGAATGGGGATAATGGGAATGCTGAGAGAAGCCTTTTATGAGGCTTTACAGTGCGATAATCCCGACTCTTTAAGATTTGCACCGCTTGTCAAGGCGCTTAAAAGAGAAATTCCCGTCAGAATACACGCTCACAGGGCAGATGATATTATTTCTGCCATCCGCTTTGCAGAAGAATTTAATCTCGATCTCCGAATCGAACATTGTACAGAAGGCCATTTAATTGCGGACGAATTGGAAGACTTGAATTTAAAGGTATCTGTGGGACCTACTCTAACAAGAAGATCGAAAGTGGAACTGAAAAACAAAACCTGGAAAACGTATCAGCAGCTGACAGAACATGGAGTAGAAGTCTCCATCACTACAGATCATCCATACACACCTGTGCAATATTTGAATATGTGTGCAGCTATTGCAGTCCGGGAAGGCCTTTCCGAGCAAAAAGCCTTAGAAGGAATCACCATTCTGCCGGCAAGAAACCTCAGAATCGATCATCAGCTGGGAAGCATTGAGGAAGGAAAAGATGCTGATTTAGTTTTATGGAATCATCACCCATTTCACTTTCTTTCCAAGCCGAAATGGACAATGATAGGCGGAAATTTTGTGTACAGGGAATCGTGAAACCGTGTCGAATATCGCTGGTGTAATTTGACATAAAATCGCAAAAAAAATAATCAAAAAACCTATTTCCTTTTTGATTTTTTTTTAGTATTATACCTAAAGTGAAGTGAAAATTTTGCTACTTTATGACAGACAATCTAATATCGGAAACGATAGTAATAGGGAAGGCAAATGGTGCGCCACCAGTTATCTGGTTCTAGTGGGTTCGATTCCCACCCCGAAATTTTTTAGCAGCATAATAAAAAATTTCGAGGGTGGACCGAAGGCTCTATTTGGCATGGAGTAGGACTGCCCTCAATTGGAGGGATATCCTATGCTCAAGAAACGTGATCTTCACGACTGCCATGCTTTATTTGATTTAATGACGCACCCTGATGTCTTCCCTTTTGTTCGCCAAAAAGCCAATTGTTATGATGAGTTTATGTTTATTACAAAGCAGACAATCGAAGCAGAAGAACGCGGTGAATTGATTTCACGCACAATTCTTGATGAATGGGGCGCTCCGATTGGGACGATCAATTTGTATGACATCCAGGACAATGCCGGCTTCTTAGGTACATGGCTTGGCAAGCCCTATCATGGCAAAGGCTATAACAAATTAGCAAAAGATGCTTTCTTTGAGGAGCTCTTTTTTGAAACCGGCATAGAAACAATCTTTATGCGGATTCGCAAGGAAAATATCCGCTCGCAAAAAGCTGCAGAAAAGCTTCCTTATGTCATTCTTGCAAATGAAACGAGAAAGTCTGTTTATGATCAGCTGAATGCTAATGGAGATATTTACAATTTATATGAGATCCCAAAAGATCTATATACTCTTCATGTAATGCGTCATGGAGCAGCAGTCCAAGAATCGTCCCAATTACTGGAGGCTTAAAAGAAATGCGGAAGCGCCTTGCCCACCCCCGCCACCTCTAGGGGGGACTAGACAGCTCTCGAAGTACAAAAACGCTAAGCACTTGCATAGAGCAAGTGCTTTTTATTCTTTCAATTAATAATATTGGTTGCTGATTCATCTGTTTTTTCTCTTATTCCGTACTGGGACAGCAATTCTTCCAGCTCTTCATTTGTAAGTGTTTCAAAACGCCCGTCCACAAATGAAACTTGAGTCTGATTGGGATTAATCCTATTTATATTGAAGCTCATCTTCTGCCTCCTTCAAGCCGAGTTTTCGAAATGGCTGCTTTTACTATTTATACTTTCGCCGATTGAAGGATCCCGTTATGCAAAAGTTCGCATAATTGAAACATTTTATTTTTAGCGGATTACCATAACTGATTATAAAAGACCTGCTATGAGCCGGCTTCTCTTTAGTATGATATAATTCTCTAGTCACTTTATAGAAAGAGGAAAGACTCATGAATCAGACATACAGCAAAAAACAAAAACTGCATCAGCTGCTGGTAATTTTAGTTCCAATCCTAGTAACCCAGCTGGCGATGTACTCCATGACATTTATTGATACTTTAATGACCGGCCGCTATAATTCACAGGACCTGGCAGGTGTAGCGATTGGATCTTCTCTTTGGGTTCCTGTATTCACCGGGCTCAGCGGCATTCTCATTGCCGTTACACCGATCGTGTCCCACCTCGTGGGAGCAGGGAAACAGAGTGAGGAAGTTGCTTTTTCTGTCATTCAGGGTGTTTATCTGTCCATTATTATGGCCATCGTTGTATTTGCCGGAGGAGCACTCTCCTTAAATCCAATCTTAAGCGGAATGAATCTCGAAAACAGGGTCCAGGATACAGCTTTCAACTACCTTGCAGCCATAAGCACAGGGTTGATTCCCCTGTTTGTCTACAATGTATTAAGGTCGTTTATTGATGCTCTTGGAAAGACCAGGGTCAGCATGATCATCACCCTTCTAACACTGCCAATCAATGCTTTTTTTAACTATATACTTATTTATGGTAAATTGGGGTTTCCGGAACTCGGCGGAGCAGGTGCAGGCTATGCTTCATCTATTACTTACTGGCTGATCATGGTTATTTCGATTATTATTATTCATAAAAATTCTCCGTTCTCGAACTATGGAATTTTCAGAAGAATACATGCTGTTTCTATCGGCAAATGGAAGGAAATCCTTCTTATCGGGATCCCGATTGGCTTATCGATTTTTTTCGAAACCAGTATCTTTTCAGCAGTTACTTTATTAATGAGCACATTTGAAACAGCCGTAATCGCAGCTCACCAGATTGCCCTCAATTTCGCATCACTTCTTTATATGATTCCGCTAAGCATTTCAATGGCATTAACAATCGTTATAGGCTTTGAAGCGGGGGCTGGAAGATTCAGGGATGCTAAAGAGTACAGCTGGATCGGTGTCAGTATTGCTGTATTTATGGCATTAATTTGTGCAGCTGTTCTTTTGGCTTTCCCAAAAGAAGTGGCATCGATTTATACAAAAGACGACCATGTATTACAATTAACAGCCGCTTTTTTAATTTATGCCATGTTCTTTCAGCTTTCAGATGCCATTCAGGCACCTGTCCAGGGAGCGCTGCGCGGATATAAGGACGTGAACGTCACCTTCATTATGTCCCTTATTTCTTATTGGATCATCGGGTTGCCGTTTGGCTATTACCTGGCCAATCATACTGATTGGGGAGCATATGGTTATTGGATCGGCTTGATTACCGGGCTCGCAGCCGGCGCCATAACTTTAACAAGCCGGCTGATCTATCTGCAAAACAGAAAATACCCGGCATATATGGAAGCGAAGTAAATATAAAGTGAAACTTCAATCAGTGGGGGTTTTCCTTATCCCCCACTTTCCTCCTTTGATTCCTCTGAGTCTTGAAGTGGGGGTCTTACTGCCCGTTAGACTGCGATAAAAAGGCAGAAGAATACGGTTCTTCTGCCTTTTCTCTTTCATTCCTGATATATTTTTCCGAGGACGTCCTTTCCGCCTGTAACCGGGATTATGCTGCCAGTAATAAAGTCGGATTTTTCATCGGTAAGAAAGCTGATTACACGGGCAATATCTTCACCTGTACCCGGCCTTCCCACTGGTGATGCATTATCCTGAACCTTAGCAGCTTCTTTGATATTTTTTTCCTTCCAATCACCGATAATATCTCCCGGACAAACCATATTTGCAGTAATTCCGTTACCGGCCTCTTCAAGTGCAATGGATTTTGTTAAAGACGCTGCGCCCGTTTTTGCAGCCGCGAATGCAGAACGGTATATCCAGCCAGATGCTGCTTCGACACGATCAAACCCTATGGTTATAATTCTTCCCCATCCATTTTCCCTCATTTTCGGTATAAACAACTTGGATAAATAAAATACCGCATTTAAGTTGCCATTGATCAGGTAATTCCATTGTTCGAAAGTATAATCCAACATCTCTTTTCTTTCGTGCTCATAAGGACCGGCATTATGAATGACTATATCCATGACTTGAAATTCATTAAGAGCTTTTTCGGACATCTTTATACAGTCAGCCGGTAAAGAGATATCTCCCTGCAAAGCAATATTTTTAGTGCCGAATTTTTCGGTCAGTTCCCCGCACAATGAGACAGCTTCCTCTTGACTGCTACGGTAATTGATCACCAGATCGATGCCTTTATTTGCAAGCATGTACGCCGTTCTTTTCCCGATCCCTGTTGCCCCTCCCGTGATTAAAGCTGCTTTATTTCTCACAAAATTACCCCTCAGTATTTAATTATTTTATATACATCGATACCAATATAGTAGTAATTACAGTGTATTAATGCAAATAATAAGAAGCTTCCCCCCATAATGCAGCAAGTCTGTACAAGAAAACGAATCCATTATTAACAGATAGGCGCATATCTGCATAGAATATATGACTTAGTGTTGAATCATTGCCCATCGCGGCAGTTTAGCAAGGAAAGGATGAGAAGGATGTTCCCGTGGAATCTTTTTCCGTTTAATAAAGATATGAAGAATCCTCCCAGCCAAATGAAACCGGAGGAAATTGATAAATATATTAAAAATATCATGGGGCAAATGTTTCCTCAAAATATGCAGGGAATGACTGGAGCACCGGATTTTATGAAAGGCTTTAATGCTGCAGCTCCCGGAACTAATCAGCAGTCAAATTCTGCACCACTTAACTCATCCGTCTTCGAAACCCATGATTATGTTTATGTGAGATTCCCAATAAAAAACGAGGACTGGTTAAAAGAAATGAAGCTTTATCACACCTCCAACCAAATGATTATCGAACATATTCCCGAAAAAGACGACAAACATATCATTACCCTCCCTGCCATTGTCAGGAAAAAAGGATCATCTGCCAGCTGCAAAGAAGGGTATATGGAGATAAAGATACCTAAAAATGTCGATATGCAATATTCAGAAATAGATGTAACAGAAATATTATAAAGGGGGTCTCCTTATGGAACTGGAAAAATGGAAAGATTTAATCAAAATGACCGCACAATATCAGGATCAGGATTTCTGGGAAACGCTTATTTCACCTGAGGATTCCAATCATAATAAGAAACTTTCTTTTTCAGTCCTGGAGCAGGAAAAAATCAATCGTTTTCTGTCAAATCAAGAAATTTTTCCGCGCTGTGATATGTATGAGAACAATGGCAATATCAAAATTGAAGCAGAGCTCCCAGGTATAAGCAAAAATGATATTAAAGTATCTCTGGTACAAAATGAACTAATTATTAAAGGAAAATGTTCAGCATTTCAGCAGGACTTGCTCTATTTTCTGAAAGAAAGACATAGCAGAGCTTTTGAAAAAGTTCTGACCCTCCCTATGCCTGTTGATAAATATTCGATAAAATCATCATTTGAAAATGGGATACTTTCCATTTCTCTTCCCATCTTATTCGAAGAGGAAGAAATAATACCCATTTTTGTAAAGAGTGAAGAGCAGCTTTAATCAAGCAGCTTATCATAGCAATAAAAAGGGCTTTCCCGATCCATGAAGATTGTACCTGCTTTAACATATCCATTTTTCTCAAATAAATTTTGAGCCTTTTTATTCAATGAGTATGTATCTGTTCTCATATACGGTATCCCGTTCTTCACTGCATGATCTTCAGCAAATGCAATTAACCTGCTCGCAATTCCCTCCCCTCTAATCTCAGGATCTACGGCCAGACGGTGAAATACAAAGCATGGCTCTTCCTTTCTCCATGAGGCATTTTTATATTCTTCCGCCTGGATTTGATCGACAGTAATGGAACCTGCGACCTTTCCTTCATATATGGCAGTATACAAACTGCCTGCTTCCACATCAGCTAAAAAATCCTGATCCTGAGGATAAGTCCGGTTCCATTGATCATTCTCCTCAGATTCCATAATGCTGACAGTCTTTTGGACAATTTCCATTATTTCCTTCAAATCGTCTTTTTTCCCTTTTCTAATTTCCATTTATATCACCTGTTGTTTTTCATTTTTTAGCAGCTACTACTAATGTTCCAATGAATGATTGAATACATACATGGTGCTGAAGGAAATACTATACTGAATTAATTCAGGTGACAAGGCAAAAACTCATAAAAAAAAGACAGCCAGAAGAGGCTGCCTTTTAACTATTTAAACATTATTTCCCAATGAACATTTGTGTCCAGTAGTTTCCGTCAGCAACATGGCCAACACCAAGGTGTGTAAAGTTGGCATTCATGATGTTTTTACGGTGGCCTTCACTATTCATCCAAGCTTGTACAACTTCTTCAGGAGACTGCTGGCCCATAGCAATGTTTTCGCCCGCTGTAGTGTATGAGATGCCGAATTGCTTCATCATATCAAATGGTGAACCGTAAGTTGGGCTGTTATGGTCAAAATATCCTTTAGACTGCATATCACGTGATTTTTCACGAGCCACTTTGCTTAGTTCTGCATCCAGTTTAAGGGCAGGCACTCCTGCTTTTGCACGTTCCTGGTTCGTTAATTCAAGTACTTTTTTCTCGTAAGCACTTACTTCAGAAGAAGCAGGTGCTGCTTCTTTTGTCTGTTCAGCAGGTGCTTGCTGCTGTGCAGGCTGCTGCGCTGGAGCTTTTGCTGTTTCTTGTGTTTTGGCAGGGGTTTTTGCAGGCTGCTCTGCTGGAGCTGGAGCTGCAGGCTTTTGAGCTTCCTGTTTATTTACTTGAGCATTTCCCCAATTTATATTGTAGTCTTTAAGGTATTTTTGAAGAATGTTATTAATTTGATCCTGGCTTAGGTTGCCAGATTGAGAGATTGCGATTTTTTTAGCTTGTTCAGGAGTAGGACAATTTGAAGCTGCGTCCGCTTGGTTAGCTCCCGGTGCTGATACTAATAATGCTGCTGCCGCTGCTACTGAGTAAATAACTTTCTTATTCATGTATATAAATCCTCCCTGTGTTTGTTTTCTTTGTTGTGTGGTGCTGTGTGACTTGCACAATCATCATAACACAGGGTTTTTCGTAATATTTCTGGACAGATTTTACAAATACCTGATTACAGCACACTTAAGAGACTTTTAAACTTGTAAAAATAGACTTACAACTTTTCATAAATCCTTATTTTAATAGGTTTATGATCACTCAAAAATGGGTAAACGATTTTCTGGGTTTTTTTCTCTGTAGTGGAAGCCGCTCTGAACAAATACCATTTATATACTAAAACATCGCTATTGACAGGTATTTAGGCCGACCGTAATCTTTACTTTTATTACACCAATGTAACAAATATGATAGGTATATGTACCCGTTTTTGGGTATTTATGCCCCTGAAGGAAAGCTGTTGCAGAGTAACTAGACCCAAAACAAAAAGCAGCCAATGCTGCTTTTTAATGGCTGCTATGATCATTGTCCTCCATATTTTCTTCCTGGCTGCCCAACTCTTTTTCTGGTGCACTGGGCTTGCCGATAACAAATTCTTTTTTAGGCATATTATGCATCCTGCGCGCCGTTACATGTGAATATATATAATAGGTACCTTCTTCTTTAAAGCTTTTCTCCAGTCGATAGATCCCGTTTTCTGCATGTTCAACAGGAATTTTTTCGTGTTCTTCGGCATTCGCTCTCCATATCTCAAACTTGACTTCGTCTGCATCTTTAACCTCTTCTTCTCCATATGTAACTTTTGCTTCAAAAACAACCGGTTCATTTGCTTTTGCTTTTTCAGGGTTTATCGATAACTCGACTTCCAGGAATTGTGGTTCTTCTTCAGCTGCATTATGATTGCTGCAGGCTGCCAGGCTAATAATTATCATTAACGGGAGCCAAATATACATTAGTTTTTTCATCATAAATCTCCTCTATATTTACTTTATTTCGAGCAGCGGCAACATGATTCTAACTGTAGTCCCCTTATTTAGTTCACTCATCACAGCAAGCTTGCCTTGATGAAGCTTAACCAGCTTTTCTGCAATTGCAAGACCAAGCCCTGTGCCTCCATCTGATCTCGTTCTGCCTTTATTCACTCTATAAAACCTTTGTTTAATTTTGCTTAAATGTTCTTCTGAAATCCCTATACCTGTATCCTCTATTTCAATCAGGCATTGATCTCTCTCTTGAGATAAACGAATGCTGATTCTGCCTTCTGCTGTATACCTAATGGAATTGTCCATAATATTTTGGATAACCTGCTCAATCCTGCCTTCATCTCCGTTAATGATTACTTCAGGATCCAGGCGATATTGCAAATCCACATTTTTTTCACGGAGGATCGGCTTGTATTTTTCAATAGCGTCCTCTATAAGCTGTGCCAATGGCAGCGGCATTTTTTCAAGTTTGTATTCGTCAGCTTCAAGCTTAGATAAATCAAGCAAATCTCCCACCAGACGTTCCATCCTTCGTGATTCTCTTAATATCAGCTGCAAGTATTTTTGCCTGTCCTCTTCGGATTTTTCCATTCCGGAAATGAGCGCCTCACTATAGCCTTTTACATAGCTGATAGGGGTTCTTAACTCATGTGAAACATTTGCCAGAAAATCCCTTTTCTTTTCATCTTCTTTTCGTATAGATGAAGACATATAATTGAAGGCATTTGCCAGCTGGCCAATTTCGTCCTTTGAATCAATGTTTAAATGAATATCATAATATCCCTTTGAAACATGTTCAGCTGCATCCTTCATATCCAGCAGGGGCTTTGTCAGTTTTTTAACGAGCATCGTGCCTAAAATGATGCTGATAACTGTAAAAACTGCCGCAGCTGCGAGCCACAGATAGGCAAAATCCCGGGTAATCTCTGAAATCTTCGCGAGGGGAACATATAAATAAATAATGCCTTGAAGCCGATTATCATCAAGAAGCGGAATAATGACACCCATAATTTTTCTGTCAAACCTTTTTTCATAGCCGAGTTTTTCAACTGGAATGCCTTTAAGAAGCTCTTCACGCTCTGCTTTGCCAATTAGTGTCTGATAGTCAATTTCAAAAGGCAGACAGGCACTAAGCTCTCTGGGATTACTGACTATAAAAATCTCTGTTTCTGATTTTGAATTATACCATTCGATTTTTTCCCTGAGATCCTCTGTCAAAGCACCTCCCTGGTACTCTGAGGCCAAGCTTCTCCCTTCAGTCAGCAGGGAGTCTCTGACATTTTCCACATAAATTTTTTCATAAAATAAGTAAGATAAAAAATAGGAATATAAGATCGTAATAATAATCGCTGCTGTTACGGTCAGCCACATTTTTTTAGCCAGGCTATTGGTCAGGAATTTCATTCATCCGGCACCTCGAATTTATAGCCAACTCCCCAGACTGTTTGAATATAGTCACCAACTCCAAGCTTCATTCTCAGCGTTTTTATATGAGTATCCACTGTTCTTAAACTCCCTGTATAATCAATGCCCCATATATATTCAAGCAGCTGCTCCCTGCTTAATGCCTGGTTTTTATGTTCGATAAAAAACAGAAGCAATTCATATTCTTTAAGAGTAAGCGTGACATCCTTTTCCGCAACTGAGACTTTTCTTGCTTTCATGTCAATTGCGACCTTACCAATTCGAATAGAATCCATGTCACTTTTTAATCCGCCCGTTCTTCGAAGGACAGCATTGATTCTGGCGACAAGCTCTCCAGGACTGAAAGGTTTGACAATATAATCATCCCCTCCTAACTGCAGGGCTTTCACTTTATCCCATTCCTCTCCCTTAGCAGATAGAAATATAATTGGCACATTTGATTTTTTTCTGATTTGAGAACATACTTCAAATCCATCCTCCCCAGGCATCATTATATCCATAATAACTAAGTCCATCACATTATTTTCAAGTATGCCATATGCTTCAAAGCCGCTTTCTGCTGAAAAGCATGCAAATCCTGAATTCCCGAGGTACATTTCAATTAAATGCCTCATATCTGCTTCATCATCTATAATCAGGATATTCAGCATATCATTTCACACTCTCCCTAATGACTATTTTAAAAGGTCCCTCTCCAACCTTGATGCGTTTAAGCGTTTTTAAATTTTCCGGCTCCAGTATATGTAAATCATTGCTGTCATAACCGGCCACTAATAGTTTATCTGCTGCGAAAGCCATTTCAAAAGGATTTGCCGCAATCGAAACAGAGTCTGCTTCTTCCCCTGATTCATTAATTTTATATAACATATTTGATCCATGGCTTAGGACATATACTTGATTTTCTTGTCCCAGAAAATTAATCGGCATCGAAGCGGCTGGAATTTTCTTTTTTAACTTTCCTGTTTCTTCATCATATACATGGATATTTTGTTCAATATCTACACCTTCTCCATGTCCGCCAATCCAGATTTCACCGTTTTTCTCATTAAGCCAAGCACCGGCTGCTGAAGGATGGATTGTAAATTCCCCGCTTTTTTCTTTTGATTCAAGGTCGATAATTCCCAGTTTTTCATGATTGAAGCTTAGGACAAATAACTTATTCTCTTCACCAGATTCCAGCAGGGTAAGGGGATCCATCTCAGATTCGACCTGTTTTACTTCTTCTCCATTTAAATGAAAGAACCTTATTTTGTTTAAATGCTGATCTGCAAAAGCGATTTCATTCGTTTCAAGCAGGATTCCATTTACGATTCCTTCTCCTGTTTCCCAGCTATCAATCAGTTTGCCTTTCTTTAAGGAGTAAAGATCAGCCGTTTCAAGCTGTTTTCCATACAGAAGGATGGAATCATTGTCCGGGAGAATTAAAGCGCCTGCATAAGGTTTCTCCATAGCCCAATCTGCCGCCAGCTCCTTTTTTTCCAGGTCCACAAAAGATATGGTCATATCCTTGATATTCACTGTGGCAGCAAAGCTTATATCCTCGGGTATTGCAGGGTGTCTCTTTTCAGAGCAGGAAGTAAGGAAGGCCGTTATGATCCATAAAAAGAAAACCCAATACATTTTTTTTGACATACAATTTCTCCTCATGAC
The DNA here is from genome assembly GCF_001591465.1 of Cytobacillus firmus NBRC 15306. GTDB lineage: Bacteria > Bacillota > Bacilli > Bacillales > Cytobacillaceae > Cytobacillus > Cytobacillus firmus. Next base: position 47,371 of record NZ_BCUY01000018.1, on the reverse strand, counting down.
TATCTTATCTTTATCTTACATTAATATTGTGAGATAAATGTGAAAGGATCTTGAAATCTGCAGTTAACCTATAAATTAAAAAAAGGAGGCTTGAACCTCCCTATTTCAAACCTTCCGCTTCATGGATATGCATATGGATAAGTTCTGCTTTGGATGTGTCATCCAAGTCTGAATGTGCAATTCTCTTAACCGCAAGGTAAAATTTTTCAAAGATAGTCTTACGGACTCTTGGATGGGAATTTTCATCCCTTAGTTCCCTGGAGATTGCTTCCTTCAAAATGTTTTCTGCATTAATATCCTCTTCGAGTTTCCGGTTATTCCAAAGCTTCCGGTATTCATTCAGAAGCTTTTCATAATCTTGACTCATAACTGGCCACATCCCTTCCAAAACAGGAAACAATTATATTCCCTTAGCTGTATTTTTACATAAATAAAATTATAAATGCAAAAAATACAGCTAATATGCGAGAAAGGAGAATGAGTTATGAATTCACCTTATCGGTGCCCAAACTGTAAAACCAACAGAAGCCGATTCAATATTATTCAGCAGGTGCCTCAATCCATCAAAATGGATCCTCAGACAGGGAATGTTTTGGAAGAATACAGCAGTGAACAGCTGTCCCCCTTCCATATGCCTTATAAAGGCCCTGATAAAAGGGTGCAATGTGCGGCTTGCGGACTTGTGGAAGACGAGCGGACATTCATCAAATTTGGCGAAAAACAGTAAAACGAATGAAGGCCTGAGATTTTTGTTCTCAGGCTTTTATTCGTTTACTAACTTATTTTCCTTTAAGAATCTTTTATTATCCACTTTCCATGGGTCTGCCTGTGAAAAGCGCACAAGATAGATGCTGCCTCGAAAATGCTTGTTTCTTCAGCATTTAAAGGCTGAACATCTGCATGATGGCTTCCGGCACGCCGCTGGACCTTAAACTTCTTGCCTGTTTCAACATCCATAACGGTAAATTTACTGTATTTGGGCAATATCCCATTCACTTTCTCCCATGGCAGCATCTCAATCAGCCAGCCAATCCCCTCTTTACTTGCAGATGTGTGTGTGCCTCCTGCAACAAGAAGAAAGATGAATACAATGACTACGTTTAATGTTTTCATAAATTCCACTCATTTATATATTTTTTTGGTTAGGCATTATATAATGAGTTTCCCAAAAAAAGGTTTTCTTCATTCATTCAAGCAATAAAAAAATCGCACCATATGAATGCGATTTCCTTTAAATCCCCTGATTAATTAAATGCTTTCGAGAATTTTTAACCTTTGTTCGATTTCTGCCCAATCAAGTTTCTCTCCAATAAACACCATATTCAGGGGCATATTTATGTTTTCCTGCATATAGAGCGGCATTCCATAAGAAAACTGAAAAAGAAACGGGTACTGTGATGAATTCAGCTTCATATACCCTTTTATTCTGTACACAGTGTCTGGAAGTCCTCTAAGAAAATCCTCAAAATCTGTCTGATTGACAGACTTTTTAAACTGATAAACGAACGTGCTTAGCTTTAGATCAGAAAAAACATGTGACCTGGATCCCTTGCTCTTTTTCCCGGACGATATACCTCTTACCTGCTTCACAGCAATCTTTGAGTATGAAGTTAAGATGGTGAATGCCTGGCTGTTCAGACCCTGAATCTCCATGGTAAGCCGAGCCTGTTCCGCCTCGGAAAGTTCATCTGCTTTATTTAATATAATTAAGTCTGCATGCCGGACCTGCTCAATTAAAAGCTGCTGCACCTGAGGGCTTAACACATTTCGGTTAAGCCATCTTGGACCGTCAACAACAGAAATAATGCCTTTTACCTGCATCCTGTCAGCAAAGAGGGGGGAAAGGATGCTATCCAGAACTTCAATTGGATGAGCAGCACCTGTAGTTTCAATATAGATCGCTTCCGGCTTTTCAACCATCAATAATTCCTGAAGCTGCGCTTCCAGCTTATCTGAGATGGTACAGCATATGCAGCCATCAAGCAGCTCTTTTAATGGCACATCCTCATCGACTGCGTCCGAGTCAATTGAAACTTTCCCGAGCTCGTTCATCATGACTGCCACTTTTCTTCCTTGCTTCTTTTCATCCTGGAGCAGCTGCTTTAGAAGCGTCGTTTTCCCGCTCCCAAGAAATCCTGATAATATATATATTTCTGTTTTATTCATACTTTTCCCCTTCTTCACGATCTGCCAGCATTTCTTCAATCATAATCAACATTTTCTTCTCTATTGAATCAATATCCAGGTTGGTTAAATAACCAACGGAATGAAACATTTCCTGTTTGCATTTCCAGATGGGAATATAAGCATTTGGAAAAAAATCATCCTCCGTCTCAATTCCCAGTTCCAGAATGGACTCATAGTCAATTTCAAACACTTCGTTTTCTGATGCATGCCGGCCTTTTATCGTTCTGACCAGATCCACTGCCAGATTTTCCTCTTCAGTTTGAAAGTCTGTTTTGTACTTATGAAAAAGTTTTTCTGCAAGCTCTTCACATTTTTGTTCAATATCTGATATTTGCCTGCGGGTCTCTTCATTAAGCTTCACTACCTGCTTCAAAGGATCACCTCTTTATAGCTATCCTGTCTAATGACCCATTGTATATGATTTTACCAGTCCATACAAACCATAAGACATATTTGCTATAATTTCTATTAAGGATGGTGGAGTTAACATGCTGGAAAATACCGGGGAAAGAATCATACTGGAGGAAATGCCGGTTACTAACGGAATGCTTCTGGAACATTTGGCACGTTACTATTTTGCCCTTTATTACGCTAAAGGGAGAGTGCTGGATATTGCCTGCGGGACGGGGTACGGTTCAAAAATAATGGCAAAAGCCAAGAAAAAAGAAATTAATGAAATTGTAGCCGTGGACATTGATGAGGGTACATTGAAATATGCCAGACAGCATCATTATCATCCTCTCGTGCAATATATTAAAGCCAATGCGGAAGATGATTCCCTCCCTGAACAATTAGGATTTTTTGATGTGATAACGAGCTTTGAAACGCTTGAACACCTGGCATCAGAAGAAATATTTCTTAACAGTCTTTTTAAGATGCTAAAGCCAGGCGGGACTCTCATTTTATCCACGCCCTTCGGAGCCGGGAGGGGAAAGCCAACAAATGAGCCCTTCCATTTTCACCAGCTGACTGAAGATGAATTTATTGAACTGTTCAAGTCTTACGGAGCGACGGAATTTTATTATCAGAGAAGTGTTCTCATTGAACCGAAAAGAGAAGGCAAACACTACCCTTTTGGGATTGCAGTCTTCACAAAAAGTAAATGAGGAGCCCGCGGGCTCCTCATTTACTTTTTAAAAGCGCCTTTCTTATTACCGCTATTTCTTTTCAGCATCCAAAAACTGCTTAAGCGCTTCTGAATTTTCTTCAAAATCAAGCTGGAGAACCGAACCGGCATGTTCATATGTTTTATTCTCATAACTATCTTCAACAGGTACCCTAAGTGTTTCAATGTCAGTAACAGGATTCATTAAAAATTTCACACCGAGTGATAATGCTTCTTCAATCTTTAAGTCGGTTTCAACGTATTTCATTGCCTGGCTGATTACCTCAGGAAACCTTGCTAAACCGGCAGGTGATGAGAATTGGTTCATCACTTCATCTTTAAGCCCAATCAAAATTTCCTGCTGCCTGTCCACTCTCCCGAAATCACTTTGTCCGTCATGGCGAAATCTCACATATGATAAAATGTCACTTCCCTTAAGCTTTTGTTTCCCCGGCTCCAGTTCCAGTCCCATATCATCAATCATGGCAGAACTTACTTCTGCTTCAATTCCGTCCGGGGCAATGGCATCAAGCATTGCTGTAAACCCCTTAAAATCAATAATTGCTGTATGATCGATTTGGACTCCGAAGTTTTGTTCTATTGTATCCTTTAATAAATCCTTGCCGCCTATATAATAAGCATGATTCAACTTGCTGTACATATATTGGTAATCCGGTATTTTTACATAGCTGTCCCTCATTAGAGAGACCAATTTAATGGATTCCCCGGAAGGTTCATAGCTGGCCAGCACAATGGCATCCGAACGTGAATCCTCTTCTCCTCTGCTATCGACACCAATCAGCAAAAAGTTTTTCGTTTCATCTACAATCGCTGAGGGCTCTTTATTCACCTTTTCGGACTCGCCGATCTCCGTCTCCTGCCTTGCATTATTATTATCTTTTTGCTGAAAAGACATGCAGCCGGATAGTATAGCTGCAGCCACTGCAAATAGAATCATAATTTTTTTCAAGTAAATCACCCCTGCGCTGCTTAATAGTTATTTTTATTACCATTGTGGGAAAGAGAAACGCTTTCTATACCCACTTTCTAAGAACAGCCATACTTGAACTGCCCCCACCTGCCGCTACTTTCTTGAGGAAGGAATCGTCTCGCTTGAAAAATGATGCAAAAAGCTCTCCGAATCGGAGAGCTTTAGATTATGACCCTATTTGTTTTTTCAGCACTTCAGCTGCTTTTTGAATTTGCGTATCATTCTGATCGATTTTTTCACGGAGTTTTTCCATCAGTTTAAGAGTAGACTGCCCTGATAATACTCCATTTTGATCAAGCTTTTCAGCAGCCTGGAATTCTTTGACAGCCGCTTCCGTTTTTTCATCAAAGAAACCGTCTTCTCTTCCAGGATTATATCCCAGAGCTTTCAGCATAGCTTGAGCTGCTTTAACCTGGGCTGAAGAAGCAGAAAGCTTTAATTCAGTGTCTGGATTAATAAATGGCAGTGCAGCGTATTCCGGCAAGGCCACTTTGTGGTCAGGTGTGATTCCCTTTTTATGAATCCAATTCCCATCCGGTGTCAGCCATTTTTCAGTAGTGAATTTCATGTTTGACCCGTCGGAGAAGTCCTGTGCACGCTGGACGGTGCCTTTTCCAAACGATTTTTCACCGACAAGCGGCACATCTGCAGATTCGTGTACTGCCGCAGCCAGTATTTCTGATGCACTGGCACTTCCTTTATCAATCACAACGACTAAAGGTATATTCGGGTTTTCTTCACTCTTTGATTTTACTTCTTCTCTGTTTCCATTGCGGTCTTCTATTTGGAATAATATCTCGCCATCCGGGACAAACAGGCTGGAGATTTCCACTGCCTGATCCAGCAGGCCGCCTGGATTCTGGCGAAGATCAAGGATTAATCCTTTCATGCCCTGCTTCTGCAGCTCATTCAAAGTTTCCACCAGTTCTTTAGAAGTATTTTCCGAGAATGTAGTAATCTGTACTTTTGCAATACCATCTTCAAGCATTTCCCCATAGACGGTTTCAAGCGGAATGGTATCGCGTGTAATGGAAATATTCATAGGCTCATCTGTGCCGGGACGCTGAACTGCAAGTTCTACCTTAGTTCCTTTTTCGCCTCTGATCAGCATAACGGCCTCTGTAGAGCTCATCCCCTGAAGGCTTTTTCCATCAACTGATAGAACCTTGTCATTTGGCCTAAGCCCGGCTTTTTCAGCAGGTGAACCTTTTAATGGGGATACAATGACTATGTAGCCTTCCTGTTCCTGGATTTCAGCTCCGATTCCTTCAAATGAGGATGAAATACTCTGATGAAAGCTTTCGGCTTCTTCTTCATTCATATAGTCCGAGTAAGGATCATCCAGCGCTTCAAGCATACCGTTAATAGCACCATTTATAAGGTTATTCTGATCCACTTCCTGGAAATAGTTTGCTTTCAGTGTATCATAAGCTGTATACAGCTTATCAAATTCCCTTCTTTCACTTGTTCCCACATCTACTGCCTTTTCATCTCCAAAGGCCAGTGCAAATGTAGTAATTCCAGCTGAAAGGAACACAATAAAAAACAGCAGCATTACAAAATGAAACTTTTTCATGCGGATAAAACCTGAATGGTTATTATCTGGTGTTTCAGAAGTTTCTTTGTTTAAATCTTCATTTTGCAAACTTTTCACCACTTTCGTCACCGTAAAATAACTATGTACAATCCTTAAAGATTAGAATAACATTTATCGAAAAAATTACAAAGAAAAATGTGTGCGACGATTGAAAGAGCGCCAGCAAAATATGCGTGGCGCTCTTTCTTATGTCAGGCTACCCCATAGCCCTGGTCTTCTATCGCTTTTATCAAATTTTCCTTATCAGATTTTTCAGGGTCATATTCGATTTCTGCATGTTCATCATGAAAGGCAATCGAGACACTTGCCACTCCATCGATGGAGAGAAGGGCATTTTTGACTGCCTCTTCACAATGGCTGCAGGTCATGCCTGCAACTTTAAGAGAAACTTTTTCCAAAGTATGTGCCTCCTTTTTACAAGTAAACTTAGTTTATTAATACCTCATTTAAGAATGTTTTTAAACATCAGGTAAACAAACTGCCGGCAAAACCATGCTTCACCTAAATTTAACCGGCATTCTGCATCAGGAAAATAAAAGATTAATGTTTTGCCGGTATAAACATATTTTATTATATAGTCATTTTAAAAACCCTCTACCAATCCTTTTCACCGGCCAGCCCTCAGCTCTCCCATCACTTTCTTAAGGGGTGAATTTATGATGTTAACCGCAATATTATGGATAAGCTTCGCATTTTCCCTAATCAGCCTAATTGCCGGGATCATGAATCAGTCATGGAAACTTGCTCTATTAAGTTTTTTTCTGCTGCTGCCATTGGGATATTCTTTAACAGGGGCAGAAAATGTGCTCCGCATTCTATCAGGCCTTCCCGCTGTACCCTTCATTTTGGCGGTTATATTCTATTTTCAATCAGGAAAAAGCAGTCTAAAGAAGAAAGGCAAATAAAAGAGGCCATTTTGGCCTCTTAAATTTTTTTAACAATATCGAAGTACTCCTCCAAAGTCCATTTCTTTTCATAAATGACTTTTGCAGCTTCATGGCCCACATAACGGAAATGCCAAGGCTCATATTTATAACCTGTGATGGCCTCTTTTCCTTTGGGATAGCGGAGAATAAAACCGTAGCGATGTGCATTTTCAGCAAGCCACTTTCCTTCCTGTGTTTCCCCGAATTCTTCTGAAAGTCCAAGGTTTGCACTTCTGCTTGAGATATCCATTGTAAGTCCTGTCTGATGTTCACTGCTTCCGGGAATCGCCACAGCCTGAACCGCTTTTTCTTTACCAACTCTATTTACTTCGGCCTCGAAAACTTCCGATTGCCGTATAAATGAGCGATAGCCGGATACAGCAAATAATTCCACACCTTCATTCAATGCTCCGGTAAACAGCTTCTCCAGCTCCTTAGCTGCGTCCTGGCGCATATAGCTCTTTTCCAAATCTAACTTCCCGTAAGAAAATGCGACATTCGGGATTATTAGCTTGGATGGTTCATAGCCATCCGGAAGGCTGAATTGTTTATTCACCAGAACCATCACATTATCAGGGTTCTGGATTATATTTCTGCCATCCACAGCTTTTATATCATTAAAATATGAAGCTTCCAATGAAAGAGGATCCTTTTGAATATCTTCTTTCTCTTCATTGTCTGCTTTCCCGGCACTGTTTTCTTCTCTATTTTGTGATTCATTTTCTTGAGAAGGTTCATCAAGGCTTTTATCTTCCCCAAGGAACGGAATTTTTTCAATAAGCGGCTTTGCTTTATCCAAATACGGATCAAGCTGGCTGCAGCCGGAAAGCAGGAGGCTGAGGGACCCTGCCATAATTATGATCTTCTTCATTCAAACTCACCTGTCTTTTTATTTCTTTGCAACAATTACTATTTTAACACTACACGTCAACTAGTCCATAATTGTGTTAAAAACAGGACAAACGGCACAAAATATTCTTTTTACAGAGAACACTCTCATCAAAAAAAATAAAACTGGCTCAATGAACCAGTTTCTTTCTATATTAATTCTTAACAGCAGCCTCAAGTGCCACTTCGATCATTTCATTGAAGGTGGTTTGTCTTTCTTCAGCAGTCGTTTCCTCTCCTGTCAGGATGTGATCACTGACTGTTAAGACAGATAGTGCTTTGCGGTCAAATTTCGCTGCAAGTGTATATAGAGCAGCCGTTTCCATCTCAATCGCCAGAATCTGATACTTTGCCCATTTTTCAAGTTCCGCATTGTCATTATAGAACATGTCGGCAGTGAAGACATTTCCGACTTTAAGGTTTAATCCTTTTTCAACACCTGCATCATAAGCTTTTTTCAATAGATCAAAGTTGGCTGTCGGCGCAAAGTCAACTCCTCCGAAAGTGAGCCTGTTCATTTGGGAATCTGTAGAAGAGCTCATCGCCAGGATTACATCGCGAACCTTTACATCTTTTTGAATCGCACCGCACGTTCCTACTCTAATCAGGTTTTGGACATTATAGCTTTGCATAAGTTCATTAATATAGATGGAAATGGATGGCACTCCCATGCCTGTGCCCTGAACTGATATGCGCTTCCCTTTATACGTTCCAGTATAGCCAAACATGTTGCGGACTTCATTGTAGCACTCCGCATTTTCTAAAAATGTTTCTGCAATATATTTTGCACGAAGAGGGTCACCAGGAAGCAGGACCGTTTCCGCAATTTCATTTTCTTTAGCACCAATATGTACGCTCATAAATTAACCTCCAAATTAGTTCTGAAGCCGCTGTAAATGCTTCCAAGTCACACTATACCATATGTGCCATCAGTTAGAAACAAATAAGACAGGGCATGTTTTTTCTCTGTGCGGGAAAGCTAATTTTAGCTTTTCCAAAGGAGGTTGTAATCATGCCGCAAAAAGGAATGAGCAAAAAACTCAGACAGGCAGTCCAGCATGCCAATGAGACAAATCCATCTTCCAGAGCTAATACCGAGCCTAATACATCCAAAACAGTCAAAACAAAAAGCAATCGATAAGCGGAGGGACTTAATATGGGCAAAAAGCACCGCAACCGAATAAATTCACCAAAGAAGAATAATCATATTCCTGCAGAAGCAATTGTTGCAGAGCAGGAAGCACATGGCAAGGAGTTCACAGCCAATAAACGCAAAAACAGTCCGGGATCAAACATAACCGAATAAGAAAAGCGCAAGCGCCTTGGTCACCCCCGACAAGCACAAGACGAGCCTCACGGAAAGGCGTCCTTTGCCTTTTTGGGAGGATTGGCTTGTGACCTGGAGGGGGTAGGCGCTGGAGCTAGACAGTTATCGAAGTTACAAGTTATACTTTCCTATATTATAAAAATAACAGGAGAGCTATTATGCCCTCCTGTTTTCTTTTTTATCTAATATGTATCCTATTAACTTCTTCCCAGCCGCCCGGCTTCAGCTGATAATAAAATTGTCCTCTTCTGCCTTCATCAATATAGAGTATATCTCCTGTGGAAATAAACCGGCCATCGAAATCCTCCGGGATCCGATCATGCACATTAAACTTTCTAAATACTGATTCAAGGCATTCATTACGAGTCAAAGCTTCTACATTAAGGCGATATACTTGCTGAAAGCCTTTTTTGCCCCTGAATTCAGGTGTTTGAAAGATCGTAACATCATACTCTCTTCTTTTGATCCTTGTTAATTCCTTCAGCATATGGCATCCCCCTCTTATTCCCAGCATCCGCTATTTTTGCCTGATTCTAATACACCAAGCATCCTTATGACGTTTGTTCTGACAGTTGCCTAAAACTCCATGAACAACTTTTTATTACTGTTTAATTAGCCTTTTTTCTTGTCGTTTCCTCCATCAAAAAAGTACTATTTTTGTCGATTAACGGTTTTTTTCGATGGGAAAATGCTTTCAAAATTGTCTATTCTGCATATTATGTATAAAACTCTTACCTGGAGGTGATGAATTTGCTGGTACCTAAAAAGCCTGTTTTGCTTTCAATCCTAATCGGAATGTTATTAATGACTATTTCTTATTTTTTTCAGCCTCTCATGCCCTTTAAGTCTATCGCACATAGAGGCGCATCGGCACTTGCACCGGAAAACACGCTTGCATCGTTTGAAAAAGCTATTGAAATGGGCTTTGACTATATTGAGTTAGATGTAAGGCTAAGCAAGGATAAACAGCTGGTTGTTATTCATGACGCCAATGTTTTGCGGACTACCGACGGTGAGGGGCTAATTGAGGAATTAACAGTTAAAGACTTAAAAAAACTGGATGCAGGATCATGGTTTTCTCATGCGTATTCCGGTGAAAAAATCCCTTTATTGACTGAAGTATTAAAACAAGCCAGCGGAAAAATAGGAATTATAATTGAAATGAAATCACCTGAAAATCAGCCTGGCATGACAGAAATTCTCGCAGATGTACTAAACTCTTACAAACCCGACAGTCAGATAAGAGTCCAATCTTTTCATATTAATGAAATGAAAAAGTTTCACGAGCTGGCTCCCGAGATTCCTGCTGGCCTGCTGCTGAGCAAACACCTGGACTTGTTTCATTTGGCATCCTACCGCGATTTTGCCTCTTTTCTATCTGTTCACCATCTCCTGCTTTCCAAGTCCTTCATTAATCAAGCTGAATTATTCGGTTATGAGATCTATTCGTGGACCATCAGTAAACAATACCAGTTTGCAGACATGCAGAGGCTTGGTGTTCACGGCATTATTTCCGATGACGAGAAGCGAATTCCCGATTCAATCATGTACGCGCTCATTACCCCCTTTTTAAAAGGACAAAATTTAATTAAAACACTTCTGGCATAACAGGTATAGCTCCCCAATGCCAATGCCTAAGCAAAAAAACGATGGGCATCACCCATCGTTTTCGCATTCAATTAAGCATATTTTGCAATGACCGACTGAAGCTTCTGCTGCATATAAGGAATATCTGTATTTGTAACAGTGAAACGGACAAAGGTTTCATCCATTTCCAGTGCTTCTGCCAGGAATCCGCCTAATCCTCTCGCTTTACGGTCTACTTGCATCATAACCTCAGTCTCTCCGTTTGACTGTGGAAAAAATACAATTTCCAGTTCATCAAGTTTTCCTCTAAATGGACCGGAGACTGGAACAAATTCAAACTCCTGGATAAACGGCAGCCTTCTGCGAAGCCTGTGCGGAGCCTGTTCGCATTCTGCTTCCCGCAAACGGAATCCCATACTTGAAACAGCGTTCAATACAGAATCCATAAGCGGAGTTGCAATTATACGAATATAATCCTTATCAGCAGGATCCACCGCGTTTTTAATATCCAGTCCTGTCGCCACCCATATTTTCGTTTTGCCAAAAGACAAAGGTGTGTCCGCTGGAAGGTTAAAGGTAAAAGGAATTTCCTTTCGTTCATTCGCTGCCAGGGTAAAGGATTGAGCGAGTCTGAAACGGTCAATCAGACCGGAGACAGTATATTTTTTATCATCTGATTCTTTAATGTAAGTAGTATTCAATGAAAGGTAAATATCATCAATTTTCTGTTCGGTGCTTCCCCCTGTAATCTCAACCACGCCTCTGATGGCTTCACCCGGTACTGCTGAATCCTTCTCAAGTTTCGTATCCACTTTTGCTGATCCAATTCCCACACTTGCCAGGACCTTATTAAAAAATGACATATGCTTCTCTCCCTGTTTCTTTTTTTATTTTTTTTACTGCCATAAATAAAGCAAAGCACTTATTTCACTTAGATATACGTGGTTATTAACAAGAAGGTTTCATTTTCAATGGAGGCAGCACATATTTTTTTCGGAATAGCTGCGTTCACTGTATAGAAATATGTATGTGTAAGATGTTCCTGCTGCTCCGCAAAAAAATGACGAGCACCTTTCCTCGTCATTTTTCTATATCAGTCATCTTCAATTTCTTCATCAATGATGCACTTTTGCAGCAGGTATTCAAACGTGATATCTGCAAGTTCATCCAATTCTCCTTCAGTAGGCACATATCCCCTTTTTGCCAGCTCATGAAAGAAAAACTCAGCAATTTCTTCTGTATCTATTACGACTTCTATTTCCTTCACAGCAACGCCCCCTTTGTACAAAATGTATGAAGCACTCCCTGGATTCATGCAGAACAACTTTCAGAAAAGTCATATTCTTTATTTTATTTTAGATGCATTTTTCCTCGGTTAGGACATACATATAGGATAAACAGCCAGCAGCAATCCATTTTATACAGAAATTGAGGAGGCAGCGACATGTCCAGTATATCCAGACTAGCCCAACTAATTAAAGAAGATGTCAATCGTGATGAAAGCTCTATAGTAAATCTTTATAGCAATCTATTAAATGCCTGGTTCAAGCTCGTCATATGGTTTGGCATCCCATTTTTACTGTATCTCCTGGTCACCTGGCTCTAAAAAGCAAAGAATTCTGTGCTTTTTACACAGTGCTCTTATCATCATTGTTGGCAATATGCTTCAGCTTTCTAAGTATAACCCGCATGATATGCTTATACTCATCATCCTGAAACATTTCATAAAGAATACGATAATCATTGTATATATCAAGCAAACCATCAATCAGCACTTTTCTTTCTTTTATCCCTTCAAGCAATTCCTTTTCCGCTTTGCGGAATGAATGTGCCGTTTCCCTTAATTCAGGAAGCTTTTCTTTTTTATTGATCATATAGAGGAGCCCCAGCTTTTGAATAAATGCATCAGCACTTTCAGCATCCGCAACGAGTGTCAGCTCTTCTTCCCCTGCTTCCAGCCATTCCCCGTCATTAATTCTTGAAAGCTCATAAATAACATCTTCCCATGCATCTTCTTTGTATCTCCAAATTTCCGTCCTGAAGCCTACGACTTTGAAAAGATCCGAACCATACCCCTTGACTTGGACAAGGTCGCCAAAAAAGTATTTATATTCGATGTCAATATGCTCCTTTTCCATAATCTCACCTTCATACTCAGACAGCATTTGAAGGCTGGATTCCATATATAGACCTTCACTTTTATTGACTTCATAGACGTACATATCATCTAGCCACTTTACATCTGTTACTTTTCCGACTGTACCATAAATAGTGATCACGACTGTATCACCGATTTTGTACTTGGGTTTTTTCTTTTTGCTCATTTCCTCCATCCTCTCAATGACTGAGTCGTGAGTAGTGAATACAATAGTATATGCACTTTTTATGAAAATCGTCCGTACGTTCATCACAAACAGACATTTCAAAATAAAAGTTACCTGTCCAAAAGCAACAAGATTTTCGGAAACAGCAAAAAAACACTCCTATGCAGGAGTGTTTCAAAATGTTCATTCAGCTTTCAGAGAGTACATACAATTGCCAGGCTTCATCGAAAATAGACATGGTCTCCAGATAGCTTCCGTTCAGTTCAAGGTAAGAGCTTACCTCATCATAATCATAAGCTGTTTTCGGAAAGCTGTGGTCCTCATATGCGTCATTAGCAAAACGGCTGATGCTATCCTTTGGTGCAGGATGTCTGTATTTCATTAAAAAGTGATAGAAAGTTTTTGACATACTAACGCCTTCCTTTTTATTCTGTCGTTCATTAATTTATTTTCTACTATAATCGAATTGTGCTAAGCTCGTCTACTTATACACATTAAAAACAGCCCGCTATCTGCGGGCTGCTCTTTTCCTCACTTATCATAGGAAGAGAAATCAAAATAATTTCGCTTCAGCAGCCTTGGCTGCTCCATCAATTTTTCATAATTAATCTCTTTTCCGATCTTCTTGACATCAATCAAAAATAGCTGGTCCTCAATCGACTTAACAAGCTCATCTGACTGGTAAACTATATCACAATCCCTGCAGGAAATGGAAGGTGTCTCATTTATTTGGATGGCTCTTGTTCCATCAGGGAGCTCCCAATAAACCGTTTTACTGCTTTCACTTATATTTTGGCTTTCACACCAGGCACATTTATTTCCCATTCCTGTCCTCCTATTCCTTGGCAGCTGCAGCTTCTGAACCCGCTTCTGCTGCAGGACTCTGCTTTGTCTGCTGGGCATTGAATTTCTTTTCCTTTAATTCATCCCGTTTGCCCCGCTTATCTTTCAAAGAGCTGTGCTCTGGGTCGCTGTCATATTTTTCACGGCGATCCAGTCTTGCCAGGCCTTCAGGCACCAGGTTGAATTGCTGGTCATTCATTAGCGCCGCAATGCCTACATTTGATTTTTTCTCATCCATATCAGGATAAATTTCTTTAAAGTAGCCTTCTGCACGGCCTGGGACATAGTTTTCAGGCTCAGGATAAGTCGTGATTACACCTTCGAAATTGCGGAGGACCACTTTGTCAGCACTTTGCGAGATCAAATAATTCGGCTGCAGTGAAATCTTTCCGCCTCCGCCAGGCGCATCGACCACAAAAGTCGGGACAGCATAGCCGGATGTATGTCCCCTTAGCCCTTCAATAATTTCAAGCCCTTTCGAAACCGGAGCGCGGAAATGGCCAATGCCTTCAGAAAGATCACATTGATAAATATAATAAGGACGGACCCGGATTTTAACAAGGTCATGCATCAGTCTTTTCATAATTGGAACGCTGTCGTTTATGCCTGCCAAAATAACGGATTGATTTCCCACAGGCACACCGGCATTTGCCAGCATCTCACATGCTCTCTTGGAATCTTCGGTTATTTCAATGGAAGTGTTAAAATGTGTATTCAGCCACACCGGATGATACTTTTTCAGGATATTGCATAAATTCTCGGTGATCCGCTGGGGAAATACAACCGGAGCCCTCGTGCCAATCCTGATGATTTCAACATGATCGATTTCACGCAAATTTTTCAGGATGTATTCAAGAATATTGTCATTGATCAAAAGTCCATCACCGCCAGAAATGAGAACATCCCTAACCTGAGGAGCATTCCTGATATAGCTGATAGCCGCATCCAGCTGTTTTTTCGGTACACCCATGCCGATTTGTCCGGAAAATCTTCTTCTTGTACAATAACGGCAATACATTGAACATTGATTTGTTACCAAAAATAAGACACGGTCAGGGTAGCGGTGCGTTAATCCCGGAACTGGGGAGTCTTCATCCTCGTGCAGCGGATCTTCAAGATCATATTTAGTTTTATAGATTTCATTTGAAATAGGTACTGATTGCATCCTCACTGGACACCGCGGGTCATCAAGATTCATAAGTGAAGCATAATAAGGTGTAATATTTAAAGGGATGGTTTTTGCGGAAATTCTGACTCCTTCCTCCTCTTCTGGTGTAAGATTAATCACCTTTTTCAAATCATCAACTGTCCGAATGGTGTTCGTCAGCTGCCAGAGCCAGTCATTCCATTGTTCTTCTGTGACATCCTTCCATAACTCAATATCTTTCCAATGCCGATCCGGTTTATATAAAAAGTTCTTCATCTGAATTCCCCCTAAATGAATTTCTATAAAATACATATTGCAAGTTTCATGCCAATTCTGAAAATTTGTACTATCATATGAAATCTCTTCCGGATTGGCGATTATTAGCAGCTGAAGGGTTATTTCCATTTCTCTTAATACAAAAAAGTGCCGATTACTCGGCACTTTCATGAGTGTTACAGACCAGGATTCTCTTATTAATTTCAATATTATACTTGGCCAGTTTATATTGCAGTGTCTGACGAGGTACCTCCAATAGCTTTGCGGCTTTTTTTATATTTCCGTTTGTTTCTTGAAGAGCTTTTTCGATTAAAGCTTTTTCCTGCTTTTCCATACTCGCCTTTAATGGCTGAACGTTTAGTGAAAAATCCTGTATATTCTTTTGAAGCTGCTGTTTCATTATTACCGGCAAATCCTCAGCTTTAAGAAAGTCCTGTTCACAGACATTCATCATGTATTCGATTGTATGCTTTAATTCCCTGACATTTCCCGGCCAATGATATTGTCTGAAAAAAGCCAGCACATCATCCCCGATTCCTGAAAGGCTTTTGTTTAACACCTGATTAAATCGCTTAATAAAATGATGTGCAAGAAATTCAATATCTTCCTTTCTCTCCCTTAGAGGCAGGAGCCCAAAAGTGAGAACATTTAAGCGGTAAAATAAGTCCTTTCTCATTTGATTCTTCTCAAGTGCTTCCACTGGATGGATATTCATGGCTGCAATCACCCGTACATTGACCCGGGAGCTCTTCGGACTTCCTACTCTTCGGACAATGCCATCCTCAAGCACTCTCAAGAGTTTAGCCTGCAGCTCAATCGGCATGGCATGTATTTCATCGAGAAAGAGTGTCCCGCCATCGGCTAATTCAAAAAGCCCCGGCCGGTCTACCGCTCCTGTATAGCCTCCTTTCGCAGTCCCAAAAAGAATGCTTTCAAGCAAGGACTCCGGTATAGCCGCACAATTCTGGGCAATAAATGGGCCCTCAGTTCTTGAGGAAGCATGATGTAGCCCCTGGACAAAGAGCTCCTTTCCGCACCCGCTTTCCCCAAACACAAGAATGGAAGAATCGGACTTTGCCAGTTTGGCTGCTTCCTTTTTAATATTTTTCATTTCCTTATTTATTGTGAGAAGGCTATCGAATGTATACTGTACATTATTGACAGCACCCGTTTTTTTGACAGGCTGTTTTATTTTTTTGCGCAAATCAAGAAGGCTTTCAGAAAGAAGCTTCAATCTGGAATAGTCCTTGGCAATCTCGACAGCTCCCGCTACCTTCCCATTAACAGTTATAGGGAGAGTGGTATTGATGGTTTCTATTTGTGCACCATGGAGGTTTACATAGGACTGAGTCTGATTATAAATCGGTGTTTTTGTTTTCATAACTTTTAATAAAGTGCTTGTCTCTTCATCCAATGAGGGAAAGACTTTCAGCACAGGTTTTCCGATAACCTCAGAAACCTCCAGACCATCGTGTCTTGCTGCAATTTCATTATAAAAAATGGTAATTCCATTCAAATCCACTACATGTATTCCTTCATCAATGCCTTTTAAAATGGCTGCCAGAACTTCTTTGGAAATACTTTGAGTTTCAATCATTAAATCCCCCCTATATATGTATATATATGACAGGGTGCCGAAAACTTGTCAGGATGGCGCCGAAAATCCGGCACTTCTTTTTTGGCGCCATCAATCCGAATAGGCCAAATTCTTTACCCAGACATTCATATTTTCAAGTTTATCGAATATATAGCAGTTGTTAAGAAGACGGCCCCGATAGGAATAGCCAAGCTGATGCAGAACGGCATTCATACCTAATGACAGCGCTCTGGCGATGGAGTAGACACAGAATACACCCTGCGATTTTAGGTCTTTTTCCAATTTGTCGAGGAGTATTTTCATTAAACCATGTTTACGGTGGGATGGGAGTGTCGCACAATCTGTCAGTTCTGCGTTTTTATAAAAAAGATTGACCTCCGCTGAAGCAGCACTGACAAGGTCATCTTTATACTGAAATGCGTAATAAATGGTGCCCTCCCGGATTGTCTTTTTAATATAGGAGGGATCATGGAGAGGTGTTGGATAAATCTTAAATACTTCACAGTATAGTTCAGCCAGTTTTTCAGCATCCTGCTCCGTTATTTTTATAAGCTGATATTCAGAAGGAGGCATAATGACACCGAGGTTTCTTTCAAGGGCTACTACATTTTTAACGATGCTGTCTTCAGAGATCCAGTGTCCATTGGTTCTTCTTTCGTCAGAAAAATACTTGCAGAAAAAGTATTGATCAGAGCCGCGGAAATATCCGTCGATAACAGCCTCGCACTGAAACCCCATTGCAAGAAGATCTATATAATTTTCAACTCTTCCCCTGAAAATTAATTTATCACACTGGTATTCTTTTGCTGTTTTCTCTGCTTCATGGACGGCATCTGCCAATTTACCTGCATAATCGTCTACCCTTATTCGTTTATTGAATGAATCAAGATAGAATTCGGCCACAAAGCCTTCTTTTTTTAATGTTTTTACCGAAGCAGTATTATTCATTGCTAAGACCCCCTTCTATTAATAAAACTGCCCGGCCAGGGGGCCAGGCATTCTGAAAGCTTAAAGAATACCGGCCAAAACAGCAACTTTTTCGGCTAAGTATTCTTTCTTTAGTCTATTTTAAAGCTGATAAGCTTCATCTCTGTCATTTCTTCAACAGCATATTTGATTCCTTCACGTCCCATTCCGCTCATTTTCACTCCTCCATATGGCATGTGGTCTACACGGAAGGTTGGGAAATCGTTCACCATTACCCCGCCGACATGAAGCACTTTTGCTGCTTTGAAGGCTTTGTTCACATCATTGGTGAAAACACCTGCCTGAAGGCCAAAATCTGAATCATTCACAAGTGCCAGCGCCTCTTCAAAGCTGCTGAATGAATTAATATGAACCACTGGTGCAAATGCTTCCTCACAAGAAATTTTTTCAGATTTGTCAACATTCAGCAGCACGGTCGGATACAATGTATTATCTGTCGCATTCCCGCCAAGAGCAAGCTCCGCTCCGCTTTCTACGGCACTCTTGATCCAGGTCTCTGCGCGTTCAGTGTCACTCCGGGAGATCATCGCTGATATATCCGTATCCTCATTAAGCGGATCGCCGATTTTCAGCTTTTTGGCTTCCTCTACAAAACGCTCGGCAAATGTCTGATACAGAGATTCATGCACATAGATGCGCTGCACGGAAATACATACCTGACCCTGGAAGGCAAAAGCCCCGGCTGCGATACGCGGGACAATTTTCTCCACGTCTGCATTCTCATCCACAACAACTGCTGAATTAGAACCTAATTCAAGTGTTACTCTCTTCAAGCCTGCATGTTCGCGGATCTGCCTGCCTACTGCCGGGCTGCCTGTAAAAGTAATCATGGATATGCGTCCGTCGGCAACAAGTACATCCCCAATCGTTCCGCCGCTTCCGGTTACCACATTCAGCACTCCGGCAGGAAGTCCTGCTCTGTGGAAAATATCAGCAATTTTGTAGGCCGACATTGGCGTTTGAGATGCAGGTTTTAAAACAACCGTGTTGCCGGCCGCAATTGCCGGTCCCACTTTATGTGCAACCAAATTCATAGGAAAATTGAATGGCGTGATGGCTCCGATAATCCCGAGAGGCTCCCGTACTGTATAGGAGACCCTGCCTTCGCCTCCAGGAGCCGCATCCATTGGGATTGTTTCTCCATAAAGTCTGCGCGCTTCCTGGGCAGCGAAGGTATATGTCATGATGGTGCGGTCAACTTCTCCTCTTGCAGCCTTTATCGGCTTTGAAGCTTCGAGCGCAATAATTTTTGCGCACTCCTCTTTTTCCTCCTTCATGATGGCGACCACATTTTCCAGTATTTCCGCCCGTTTATGGGCAGGCATTTCAGCCATTATTTTTCTGGATTGTTCTGCCGCATCAATTGCTGACTTCACATCGGAAGGAGCTGCCATGGCAACTTCTGCAATAACCTCCCCGCTATAGGGGCTTTTTAATGCTTTGTATTTCTCTGTTTCCTTGAACTTTCCGCTGATCCATAAATGTTGTTTCAATGGAATTCCTCCTTATGTGCAGTATTCACCTATTACTTCTTCCAGTATGGAAAATCCTTCATCAAGCTGTTGATTGGTTGTCACAAGCGGGCTGAGCAAACGAATAATATTGCCATATAAGCCGGCGCTCATTATGATAAGGCCGCGCTTGTGTGCCTTCCAAAGAATTTCCTGCACGATTTCTTTATTGGGTTCCTTTGTTTCCTGATCTTTAACAAATTCAATGGCACACATTGCTCCTAAAGAACGTACTTCACCCACTTGCTTATATTTTAAAGGAAAATCAGAAAATTTTTCAGTGAAAAGACTTCCGATTTCATTTGCTCTTTCTAATAATCCTTCTTCCTCAATCGTCCGAATCACTTCTAATGCAGCTGCACAGCCTAGCGGACTGCCTCCATAAGTTCCGCCGATTTCACCAATATTTGGTGAATCCATTATGTCTGCTCTTCCAGTTACAGCACTGACCGGCAATCCGGCACCGATCGATTTAGACATGGTCATAAGATCCGGCACAACATCATAATGCTCCATGGCAAACATTTTGCCTGTCCTGCCAAATCCTGTCTGTACCTCATCAGCAATAAAAAGGATTCCATGTTTTTCACAAAGTGCTTTAACACCTTTTATAAAATGGGAAGACGGCATAACAAAACCGCCTTCACCCTGAACAGGCTCCATAATGACAGCAGCGACTTCTTCAGGCGGCACCTCGCTCAGAAAAAACGTTTCGAATCTTTTAAGCAGGGCATTATCATGGTCTTTATCCTTTAGGCCCTCGCTGCGGTAATAATAAGGATAAGGCCATTTATATGTTTCCGGCGCAAATGGCCCGAATTCATATTTATATGGTTTTACCTTGCTCGTTAAGCTCATGGACATATATGTCCTGCCATGGAATCCCCTTTCAAATGATATAATTCCTTTTCTGCCTGTATATTTCCTTGCTATTTTAACCGCATTTTCCACCGCCTCTGCTCCGGTGCTTAAAAAGAAGGTTTTTTTGCTGTGATTGCCGGGTGTAATGCTGTTGAGTTTCTCTGCCAGCTTGATATAAGGCTCATACATCATGACATGGAAGCATGGGTGAAGATATTGGTCAATTTGGGCATGGAGCGCTTCAACAACCCTTGGCGGACAGTGTCCAACATTCAGTGTCCCGATTGCCCCCGCAAAATCAAGAAAAGTATTCCCATCTATATCTGTCAGGAGTGCTCCATCCCCTTTAGCAGCAAATGTCTGCATCGTGTTAAAGGGCCCCTTTGGGACATTCTGCTCTTTTTTAACCAATAACTCCTTCGCTTTTGGTCCCGGCAGCTCTGTTCTTATATTAATCGATCCCATCCTTATTTCCCCTCTCCCTGATTAGTGCCGCACCATTCCAGTATGGCCAGAGCAATAATTTCAGCCGCTTCAAAAACTTCCTCCAAGGAAATAAATTCGTTAACATCATGGGCGGCTTCCGTCACACCTGGGCCGAAGACAACAACAGGTGTATTTCCCACTTTCGATAATATGCCTCCATCAGTGCCCCATGGTGATGCCTCAACTGCCGGCTGCCTTCCTTTTACAGTTTCAAAGGATTCCGATAATACAGCCATTAAAGGATGATCCTGCTCCAGATCTCCAGGCAGCCAGCGTCCGCCAAACCATTCAACTTGAGGAGGATTCTTTTTAAGCCACGGATCATTTTGTGCCGCTTCCTTCAGGCAATCTTCCAGCTCTTTTTCGGCCGATTTCATCTCTTCGTCCGGCGCTACCCCCATCCTTCCCTCTATGACAGCAATATCCGGTACGGAAGATGGCCACTCTCCGCTGTATATTTTTCCGATATTGATAGGAATCGGAATAGGGATTTTTGAATAGAGCGGGTCTTCAATGTTAAGGTTCCTTAACTTCTCAAGCTCCTGAAGCTTTGTCATCACATACATTGCTTTTTCGATGGCATTAACGCCCTCATATCGGGTGCCGCCATGAGCTGAACGCCCTTTTACTGATATCCGAAACCACATCGAACCCTGCTGTTTTGGAAATAGTTTCATATTTGTCGGTTCGGGAATGATTGCCCCATCCGCTGAATATCCCCTGAGGACCGCTGCCAATGTACCCGCCCCGCCGCTTTCTTCTTCTATGACACTTTGAAAAATCACATCGCCTTTAAGCTTGATTCCAATCGCAATAATGGCTTCCATGGCAAGCAGGAGCGAAACGGTGCCGCCTTTCATATCGGTCGAACCACGGCCAAATAGCTTTCCATCTTCAATTCTGCCGCTAAATGGATCATGTTCCCAATCATTTCGGTCTCCCTCCGGAACGACATCAATATGGCCATTGAGGATGATCGACCTTCCTCCGCCTGTTCCTTTCAAAACAGCCACCACATTGGGATTTCCGGAAAAATCCTTTCGATCTGAACAAAAGGCAGGATGCTTAGTCAATTGTTCCTTGCCGATTTCCCAAATATCAAGGGTTAGTCCAAGTTTGCGGCATTTTTCAATGATGACAGCCTGTGCACTGCTTTCATTTCCGCGGATGCTGCCTTCCTGGACCAGCTGCTGAAGAAGTCTTGTTCCTCTTTGCTTATTTTCTTCCAGCCATTGTTTAACCTTTGCATGATCATTCATATTCTCACTCCTTTTTAGAACAAAGCCAATATATCTATCAATTAATCACTCTCACATTCTCAGCAATTGTAAAACTGCAGCCCGTTTTTGCCCTTACTTCATTTATGGAGTGCGGCGCAAACAAGTCAGTCAGTATGAGTCCATGAGCTGAGATTTGAAAGACAGCCATCTCTGTAATAATCATGTTTACACAGCGTGCTGATGTAAGAGGCAGGGTGCACTCGTCCACAATTTTGGGGTTCCCGTACTTGTCTGTCTGGTTCATAAGGACAATGACTTTCCTTGCTTTTTGGGCAAGCTCCATTGCACCGCCCATGCCAGGAACTTTCTTTCCCGGTACAATCCAATTTGCCAGGTCCCCTTTTCCGCTTACCTCCAGGGAGCCAAGAATTGTCATATCAACTCTTCCTCTGCGTATCATCCCGAATGCAATGGTGCTGTCGCAATATGAAGCACCTTTTACAATGGAAACCGGGAAACCTCCTGCATTACAGAGATTCTCATCTTCCTTCCCTTTCTCCGGACTTGGCCCCATACCTGTAATGCCATTTTCGGCATGAAACATTACGTTTGTCCCGGCAGGCAAATGATTGGGCACAAGCGATGGGATTCCAATTCCGAGATTTACAATCATTCCATTCTTTATTTCCTCCGCAGCACGTTTGGCAATACGATTTCTAATCTCTACTCCCATGCCCATTTCCAATTCACTCCTTTCGAAGGAACGATGTAATTAACGAAAACGCCCGGTGTTATAATTTCATCAGGATCCAGGCTGCCAAGCGGGACAATTTCCTCCACTTCCGCTATGGTCATATCACCAGCCATGGCGACAAGCGGGTTTGTATTTCTGGCACTTTTGTCAAATATTAAGTTCCCGTAAGGATCAGCTTTCTTAGCAAATACAATCGATATATCTGCAGTCAGTGCCGTCTCGACAAGATACTTTTTTCCGCCCACGCTGCAAGTTTGCTTATTGCCGGTCACAATATCGTTATCAAGGCCAATGTCGGAAAGGATGGCAGGTATGCCGACTCCGCCAGCTCGTATTCTTTCTGCCAATATCCCCTGGGGTGAAAATTCCACTTCCATCTTTCCATCTGTCATAAGTTGGCCCGCAACGGGATTTGAGCCAATATGAGAAGCAATCATTTTTTTCGCCCTTCCCCGGCTTACCACCTTCCCGATTCCAATATGAGGAAAGCCTGAATCATTGCCAATAAGGGTTAAATCTTTGAATCCATTATCCAAAATGCCGTCAATAAGGGATGGAGGGGTTCCAATTCCGCCAAAGCCGCCAAACATAATGATCATGCCGTCCCGAAAATGCTTCATTGCGTCATCCAGTTCAATGATCTTATTAAATGTGTTCTCCATTGTTATTCAGCCTCTTCCTCACCAGGGTTCAGATGATCTGAGAAAATCTGCAAAGTCTTTTCAAACCGCTTTACCAGATCATCAATTTCCCTTTTGGTAATGGTCAGCGGCGGTGCAATCAATACGGCATCCCCGTCTGTGCCATTTGTGCCCGCACCTGCAGGGTAAATAAGCAGACCCTGTTCCTGTGCTTCCTGTATTAACCTCTGAGTCAGACCGAAGCTTTTTGTAAATGGCTCTTTAGTCAGAGGATTCTTTACAAATTCAAGTCCGACCATTAGCCCTTTTCCCCTTATATCACCAATAAAGGGAAATTTGGATTGCAGCTTAGTCAATTTATTTCTTAAATACACTCCTTTGCTTTCTGTTTCCGGGATAATATTGTTTTTCTCAATATATTCAAACACTGCGAGGGAAACTGCACATGACTGCGGATTAGCACTTAACGTATGACCGCTCATAATGCTTTTTGAACCTGCCAGTATGGGCTCCATTACTTCATCGCTTACAAGTGCAGCCGCAATCGGGGCATATCCGGCTCCCATTCCTTTTCCAAGTGCGACAATATCAGGCTTTATATTCCAATGCTCACAGGCAAGCATGGTGCCTGTTCTGCCAAAACCAGTCATCACCTCATCAGCAATAAATAATATGTCATTCCGCTCACAAATTTCTTTGATTATCCGGTAGTAATCCTTTGGAGGTGTAATAGCCCCCCCTGCAGCCCCAATGACTGGTTCTGCGATAAACGCAGCAATATTCTCTGGCCCTATCCGTTTAATGACGGTTTCAAGTTCATGTGCACACAGATAACCGCATTCAGGGGCTTCCAGATTGTATGGGCACCTATAGCAATATGGAGGATGAATGACAGGGAAATCCTCCAGCAGCGGTATAAAGCGAGCCCTTCTGCCCGTATGTCCTGACATTGATAAAGCTCCAAGAGTTATGCCATGATAGCTCATCCACCTTGAGAGCACCTTTGTTTTTGTCATAATGCCTTTTTCCTGCCAGTACTGAATCGCTATTTTCATAGCTGTTTCTGTGGCCTCAGACCCGCTGTTCACAAAAAAGCTCCAATTCAAGTCTCCAATCGCAGCCTCCGCAATCTTATGGGCAAGCTTTTCAGCTGCCCCGCTCGTAAATTGCGAGCGATATACAAAAGAAACTTTTTTTGCCTGTTCATGCATTGCCTTAATGATTTCCTCAACACCATGGCCAATATTGGCAGTTATCGCGCCAGATGAAGCATCCAGGTATTCCTTTCCGTCCATGTCATATAAATAAACTCCCCTTCCATAATCTATGATCGGGTACTGTGCATCAAGCATCGGCTTAATTAAGTTCGACTGGTTCATCAGCGTACTCCCTCCAACTATAATTGCGAAATTTGCCTGCGGCTAATCAATATCCGCCGATGGCTTCATGAGCTTTCACAGCAAATCCTCAATTCTACAAGCCAACTATGCTCTACCATTTGGCAATATAGTAAATTGTATGAAGTCACTTAAGAAATCTTTCATAAAAGAATTTTGCAGAGTTATCTATTTTTCGCTGCAAATAAAAACAGCCGCTATCCAGCGGCTGCTCAAAATTCATTTTCCTAATTCTGTTCGATCCAAATTTCACTTTCAAAACCTTGTGCTTCTATAACTGCTTTCCCTCCAATTGGGATAGTGGCATAGGGCTGAACATGGCCGAAGTTTACATTTGCAATTACAGGTATGCCTCGAAGCTCTTTTTTGGATACAATAATTTTCTTCAGTGCTTCATCTGTCACTTGAGAATTTTTCTGAAACCTTCCAATGAGGATTCCTTTGATGTCACGGGCATCAGGCAGGTGCAGAAGTGATTGAAGATCTCGATCAAAGGTGAACGTAGTCTATGTAATTTAAAAGCTGGTTGGCGTTATAGCCGCCGATCACTGTCAGGATCCCCTTTACATTAGGATCAGTGAAAGCATCATGCAGATCTTCAATTCTTTCTTCAATAGAAGTACTGAAAAACTCATCATGCTCTTCTGCATTTTTGCCGTATGTCACTGTGAATCCCAGCTGATTCAGCCGCTCCTGGGCAATGCGCAATTGTTCTCCTTTTATGATGGCCATACTTCTGGATGGTGCAATGACCCGGATCTCATCACCGCGCTTTAATCGCTCAGCAAGCATTGTGTCCTCTCCTTTTCCACTTTCAGACTTGTAGATTGTTTTACATTTTATCAAATGCAGGCTTGTTTGGAAATAACTGCTTCTTTTTATTAAAAAAAGGCCGGCTATTCAGCTCGGCCTTCTGCTTTTATACTAATGCAGGTTCCCTTCTTGGTGCATTACTTGTCTTTTCGATAATATCCCGTGCAATCCAGACACCGCAGGCACCCGCCTGTGCAAGTCCTCTGGTGATGCCTGCACCATCCCCTCCGACATATAGTCCGCTGATTTCCGTTTCGAAACGGTCATTCAACTTGGGACGTGCAGAGTAGAATTTTGCCTCCACACCGTAGAATAAGGTATGTTCTGATGCAAGGCCGGGAGATACATGGTTTAATGCCTCTGTCATTTCAATCAGGCTTTTCATTGTATTATATGGAAGCACAAGGCCTAAGTCGCCAGGCACCGCTTCCTTTAAGGTTGGTTCAAGGAAGCCTTCTTTAATTCTCTTCTCGGTAGATCTTCTTCCTTTTAATATATCTCCATACTTTTGAACAATGATTCCGCCGTTTGAAAGGCTGTTGGCAAGCCTGGAAATTTCATGCGCATATTCATTTGGCTTATCAAACGGTTCCGAGAATGTATGGGATAC
Organism: Cytobacillus firmus NBRC 15306; assembly: GCF_001591465.1. Lineage (GTDB taxonomy): Bacteria > Bacillota > Bacilli > Bacillales > Cytobacillaceae > Cytobacillus > Cytobacillus firmus. The sequence continues at coordinate 21,296 of NZ_BCUY01000018.1, read as the reverse complement.
CAGCAGCGCAAAGTTCGTATTCGGGCTTCCCAGCTTAGGGTCTTTGTAAGCATGGCCATTCGCAAGCATGATTCCTGAGTGGTTTTCCACTACAACATGGCCGGAAGGATTGCTGCAGAATGTACGCACTCTTGTACCGACAGATGTATTAAATGTGAACTTTCCTTCGTAAAGATGTTTATTGATCTCTTCCATGACTATATCCGAAGTTTCAACCCGCACGCCAATATCTACCTGATTATTGATCATCTTCAAGCGGCGTGACTTCAGGAGGTTTGCCAGCCAAACTGATCCATCTCTTCCTGGTGCTACAACTACCTTATCAGCAAGAACTTCATTTCCGGACTTAAGCTTAACTCCCAAAATGCGATGGCCATCAGGGGTTTTCACTGTTATGAGATCTTCAACCTCTGTCTTATAGGACATATCAATTTTTTCACGTAAATATTCATAAATGCTCTTTAGGATTTCAAGATTCTGCTCGGTGCCCAAATGTCTGACCTGCGCACGAAGCAGTTTAAGTCCTGCTGCATATCCGCGGCGCTCGATATCCCTCACTTCATCTGTCATTGGGTCTGTAATGCTTTCAGTCGCGCCGTGCTTCAAATTGATTTCGTCTACATATTTTATCAAATCAACAACCTGGGAGTCAGGGAGATAATCGGTCATCCAGCCGCCAAACTCACTCGTAATATTGAATTTTCCATCTGAATAAGCCCCTGCTCCGCCAAATCCATTCGTGATAGAGCAAGCCGGCAGGCAGCCGGCAAATTCTTTTCTTCCTGCTGCCGGCGGGCATTTAGCAATCTTTTTCTGTAAAATCGGACAATTTCTTTTATAAATATCGTGTCCTTTATCAATTAATAAAATTTTTGCTTCAGGCATTTTCAATGTTAATTCATAACAAGTAAATATTCCAGCCGGTCCAGCACCGACCACAATAACATCATAATTTGTATTCATCGTCCTATTCCCCCAGACGCATTATTCGTTAATTTCATCAACCAAAGGTAACTATATCAAATACAATAGAGCAGGTCAATATTTTTACGAACTATTTATTTAAGTTTATATATAATGTTCGTATTTACAATAATTTATGTAAAATTCCGTTAATAATTCTGTGTCCAAAAAACAGAAGGCTGCTCATTACGAGCAGCCTTCACAATATCCATTTATATTACCAATTTCCGCAGCAGCATGCTCCGATAATAATCAATAGAATGAACAATACGACGATCAATGCAAAACCGCCATATCCACATCCTCCATAATGAGCACCAGCAACAGGATAGCCATATCCCGGATAACATTGGTCGTAGCCAGCACCGGCAACTGCACCTTTATACATAAATAATCACTCCTCAACAAGATTTCTTGGGCATTTTCAATATTAATGTATGTAGGGTGAACTTGACCCGCATGTGCATTTGCCCATTTTTATAAAAAAACGCTCTAACTCCATTTTAAAACCTTCCCCCTTTGCCATTAATAGGGTACGATAAACGTAAGAGATTCAGATAAGAAGCGGAGGATTCAAACCAATGAAGAGAAGGAAGATTGGCATATATTTTTTTATCATCACTTTTATATATGGTTTGTATCATTTGTTTGATAGCCTATCTAAAGTTGAAGGGGCAAATCCAACTAACGTGTATCAAAAGCTATCGTCAAAAGAAAATATCAATTACCTGATTATCGGGGACAGCATTGGCAGGGGGTCAGGTGCGACCTCCAAATCATCGGCATGGTTTACAAGGCTTGAGAAGCATCTGCATAGTGAATTTGGGATTAAAGCCAAAAGACATTCCATCGTCCAAAGTGGTGCCACTGCCTTTGAAGGTTTATATAAACTTCAGCAATCCGAACATTTAGGGAAAATTGATTTAACTTTTATTGTATTTGGGGAGAATGACCGCAAATATATGGATGAGACGCAATTTTCATATTTCTACGAAGGGCTTATCCGGAAAACAAAACAGCTTTACCCTGATACCGAGATCATAACTATTACAGAAAACCCGCTTGATAATGAAGCGTTCGTTCAGGCGATTTCTTTTATTTCCAGCCATTATGGCGCAAAAAATGTGGATATGAGAAAGCCTTTTGAACTATCGGGATTACCTGCAGAGGAACTGACAAAGGATTTAGTCCATCCAAATGATGAAGGCTATGAAATATATGCAGATACCTTGATAAAGAAAATAAGGGAGCTTACCGGCAGTCATGCAGAAATTGCAGAGCTTTCTGCCCCCATTCATGAAAATGCGGACATCGAAATATCATCCATCCCTCATGTGACAGATATATCTGGATCATTTATTCACAAAGACGGCATTTGGGAGAGCCGCAAGGCGGGTGACAGTCTTGAATATCAATTTAGCGGCCCTTTCCTTGGGGTCGATATGATTCGAAGCGAAAAAGGAGGGATGATGGATGTGTTTATAGATGATGTGTATATTACATCCTTATCCGGCTGGTGGCCGCTGACTAAAGAAAGATATCAATATATTGTCAGCGGTCTCGAAGACGGACAGCATCTAGTGAAGTTTATTGTGGCCAATGAAAAATCAGTGAATAACAGTACTGACGATGCCGTTATTCAAATCTCCTCCATCCTCACCAGGGCAGACCAATGAAGGGCAAAAACAGAAGAAGACTGAAAAAAATAATGAGAAAAAGCCGCCAATATTATCAGCGGCTTTTTCTCATTATTTCGAAGTAACTGTCATTACTGTTGAAGTACCTCTCGTTACAGCTCCTGCTGCATTTTTCTCAAGAGAAGCAACCTGGTCGCCATTAGTGATTATCATTGGTGTTACTGTGCTCTTTGCCTTTTCTTTAACCAGCCCTAAATCAAACGTGACAAGCTTATCACCTTCACTGATCTTTGAACCCTCGGAAATATGGGTCTCGAATCCTTCCCCTTTCATGGAGACCGTTTCAAGGCCTATATGGATTAAAATCTCGGCACCATTTTCAGCACGAATGCCAATTGCATGTTTGGTAGGGAATACTTGAACAACTTCTCCATTTACCGGGGAAACAACCACCCCTTCTGAAGGTTCAATTGCAATGCCGTCCCCCATCATTCTTTCTGCAAATACGGGATCAGGCACCTCTTCCAGATTAACCGCTGTACCCGTCAAAGCAGCCTTAATTTCAATTGTTTTGACTGTTTCCTTTTTACCGAATAATTTCTTGAACATAAAAGCACCATCCAATTCTTAGTTTTCATTATTAAATAGACGCAGATATTCTTTGTAGCCTTCTTCCTCGAGTTTTTCCTTAGGGATAAACCTGAGTGCAGCAGAATTAATGCAATAACGGAGGCCTGCAGGTCCCGGCCCATCATCAAAAACATGACCAAGATGGGAATCAGCTGATTTGCTTCTCACTTCTGTTCTGACCATAAAGTGACTGCGGTCTTCTTTTTCCACAACTTCTTCATCCTGTATGGGTTTTGTAAAGCTGGGCCAGCCGCATCCTGCGTCATATTTATCGTTTGAGCTGAAGAGAGGCTTTCCGGAAACGATATCCACATAAATCCCATCTTTAAATTCATTCCAATACTCATTGCGGAATGGCGGCTCTGTGCCATTATTCTGAGTTACTTCATATTGCATGGGATCAAGTTTCTGCTTTAAATCTTCTCTATTTTTTGCCATTATTCTTCACCCCAATGTTTATTAATAAATGCTTTTCTTCCAGAGCCGGTTTGATAAGCATTGTATCTATCCGGATTTTTTTTGTAATAGTGCTGATGATATTCTTCTGCAGGATAAAAGTCTGAAGCAGGCAGAATCCTGGTAACAATCGGTTTTGTAAATGGACCAGTTTCTTCAAGCTTTTGTTTCGATTCTTCTGCTAACTTCTTTTGTTTTTCATTGTGATAAAATATCGCTGTCTGATAGGATTGGCCGCGATCATAGAACTGCCCGCCTGCATCTGTAGGGTCAATCTGCTGCCAATATAGTTCAAGCAGCTTTTCATATGGGTAGACCTCAGGATCAAATGTGATCTGAACCGCTTCATAATGGCCAGTTGTTTCCGAACAGACTTGCTGGTAAGTAGGGTTTTCTACATTCCCTCCGGTATATCCGGATAGTACTTCTTTTATTCCAGGCTGTTCATCAAAAGGCTTTACCATGCACCAGAAGCAGCCTCCTGCGAAGCTTGCCTTTTCGTATTGTTTCTCTGTCATTCTGCTCCACCTCTTTCCGGCACTTTTCTATCTTTTACTTTTTCCCTTAAAATGATGATTTAAAGCTATATACATAAGATTAATGAAAAGAATCATTTTATGCAAAAGAAACCTCTTTACAAAGAGGTTTCTGAATCTTTACATTCTTTTATTCTTTGCTCCAGCACTTATTTTTTTCCAGCGTTTGCGTTCTTCAGATTGGGCTCGTTTATCCTGCTTTCTATCCAGATATGCGAGTTCCTTGAGAAGCTTCTTATAGCTGGAAAGACGTGCTCCTGATATGCTTCCTTCTTCTATTAGCATATGCACAGCGCATCCCGGCTCATTTTCATGTGTACAGTCCCTGAATCTGCAATTTTCAGCGGCTTTCTCAATATCTGTGAAGCTTTCTGAAAGACCGCTTTCGCTTTCCCACAGCTGAAGCTCTCTCATTCCTGGGGTATCAATCAGTATGGCACCCTCAGGAAGAAGGATGAGCTCCCTGTGAGTAGTTGTATGCTTTCCTTTGTCATCACTTATTCGAATATCCTGGACCTTTTGCTTTTCCGCACCAAGAAGGTAATTGGTAAGAGTGGACTTTCCAACACCCGAAGAGCCGAGCAGTGCGATTGTTTTTCCAGGCTCCAAAAACGGCTTAAGCAGGTCTATTCCCTTCTCTTCCATCACACTGATTGAGAGAACAGGAACACCCATGGCGACGGTGTCCACCTCAGCAAGCTTTTCCTCCAGATTCTCACAAAGGTCAGCCTTGGTAAGAACAATCACTGGAGCTGCCCCGCTTTCCCATGTTAAAAGCAAATAACGTTCCAGTCTTCTTAAATTTAGATCCTCATTAAGTGAATTAACCAGGAATATGGTATCTACATTAGCAGCTACAATTTGTTCTTCCGTATTCACCCCTGCTGCCTTCCTTGAAAATTTGCTTTTTCTTGGAAGGACAGCATGAATAGTACCCCGCTGTTCATCCGCTCTTTCTTTGATGACAACCCAGTCACCTACAGCAGGAAAATCCTCCCTTGATGATGCATCGAAAGAAAATTTTCCTGATACTTCACAGAGCATTTCACCCTTATCTGTCCATACACGATACATTCTTTTATGCTCTAAAGCCACCCGGCCCATTTGATATTCTTTTTCTTCATACGCTGAAAAAGCCTCTTTAAAAAAGGGATCGAATCCAAGTTTATTAATTGTCAATGTTTGTTCCTCCATGCTTATCGAATATTTTTTTACATACGAAAAACCATAGGCAATCAGCCCATGGTTTGATCATGCAAAGTTCAATAAGCAGAAAAAAACAATCTGGTCCGCTCGATTAAACGAATTCCATTTGGGCTGTGCCTGAATTATTTACAATGGACGTATTTGCGTAAAATTCTCTTGTCATAGCACATCACCCGCTTTCGTTTATTTGTTTATATTATATGGAATTTCGATCCAGAAGTAAAGTCCATTTATTTATTGTGGCATTCACACAGGGAGAAGCATATGGTATTAAAGCAGATTTAGGAGGGAAATTATGCCTACTGAGAGAAATCAGCAGTGGTACTTACAAAAAGCGGCAAAATATGATCTTTTGGCTCAGTATTTTAAATACATTGATGCAGCACAGCATATTGCTTATTACCATAAACATTTACATTGCCTCAATCAGGCTTTTCGAATGATGCGTACAAATAATTCTGCGCCTTCTGAAGAAGCTCATCAGGGACAGCAGGCACGAGTACGGATGTTCCATGGTTCCCCTGATTCCGGTCCGATTGATATTTATATAAATGGCACGCGAATTTTAAAGGACTTTTCATATAAAGAAGCAAGCGGTTATGCTGTACTGCCTGCCGGCAAGCATCAGATAGACATATATCCGGCTGGCAGCATGGTTTCCACTCTTTTAAGCAGAAAAATCACTGCCGCTGCAGATAACGTGTATACAATTGCGGCTGCAGGAAATGCAGCAAACTTAAAGCTTGTCTTATTAGAAGATCACCCTGAAGTGCCTGCCGGCGAAACAAAAGTAAGATTTATCCACCTGTCACCCGATGCTCCTGCAGTTGATATTGGCGTAAAAAACAGGGATGTTGTTTTCCCCAATATCGCTTTCAGGCAGGCAAGCAGGTACATGGCATTAACTCCAATGACTGTCGACCTGGAAGCCAGGGTAGCAGGAACCCCTAATGCAGTGCTGTCAATCCCTCGAGTGCAATTTAAAGCAGACCAGGCCTACACCCTGCTGGCTGTAGGTTCCGTTGCCAAAGAGCCTGAGCTGGAAGCAATTATCATTTCAGATTAATGCTTTCCGCCAATCAAAAGATCAAAAAAGGGAACCCCTCCAAAGCTCGGAAGGATTCCCTTTTCTCATTTAACCGGAACAAGAAGGGTAAAACGAATATCATCCTGCTTTAAATTAAATTCATTTACTTTTACTTTCACATCACTTTTCAGCTTCATTTCCTGCAGTGACACATAGATTCTTTCTTTCTGCGGCTGAATGGTAACACCTTCCGGAAGCTTGTAGCGGTCTTTTACCAGCTTCAGAACATGTGAAACAGGAAGATTCAGCTGCCCAACAGATATAGACTTTTGCTGAAGGACAACATCTCCATTCTGCAAGGCTTCTGGTTCAAATGACAGTTTCATCTGCAGATCCTGGCTGAAGAAAGGGATTGTGCCATATAAATCAACTTCATCATTTAGAAGGACCTTGTAATCTATTGCTCCTGTCAGCCCTTCTTTTTCAAGATAGTGGTTAATAACTCTATTCAAATCTTCTTTATTGGCTTTTATGTTAAAAGGAACATAATTATCACTATTCTCGGTGACCGCTGTGTAGTCTTCGTCATCTGCCGGCATACTGATAAAAATAAACAGCACAGCTAAAACGAGTGCATTAATGGCCAGCAGTGCAAAAAACAGCTTTTTCCATTTTCTATCTTTCAATCAGCTTCTCTCCATTTCCTTCGGCTTCCCTTTTATACGGAATTTCTTTCAGCACTTCCTCTGTGAGGATTTGATGGACCCGTCCAGCTATTAATTCATAGCCTTTATCATTTGGATGAAAATAGTCTGTAAATAAAAGATTTTCATCGGTATTTTCAAATATATCATCTATTTCAACAAAATAAGTCCCCGGATAATTTTTCAAAATATCCTGACTTGTGTCATTCCAATCTCCAAGAATAGCATTAATTTCCGTTATTTCTGAAAACCATTTTAAAAAGGGATTATATAAGCCTATTAAAACAATTTTACTATTTGGGTTTACCTCTTTAATTGAATCTAAAACCTCGGTCAGATTTTGTTCATAGATTTCCTTTTCCTTGGCAAAGGCCCTCAGCTTCAGGTTCGAAAAATTCTCACGGACAACTTTCATAACGTCATTGCCGCCAATGGTTATGATCACCGCGTCTGCATTCTTCACAACATCTTTTACTTCATCTGTCCCCAGCTTTTTCAATAATTGATCGGAACGATTGCCTTTTACACCGAAATTATAAAAAACAGCGTCTTGAACACTTTTGTCTTTTTCCAGTGACATTTCAAGATATGGCACGTAACCTCCACGTTCAGTACTGTCTCCAACCCCCTGGGTTAAAGAGTCCCCTACTGCAGCAACAGTAAGGTTTCGAGGGAAAAAATCCAATGGTATTTCTTCTTTAACTGTCAGGCGGGATTCTTTTACGGAATGATTTGTATCGCTGTGGTTAACTGAACTGCAGGAGGCGAGAAGCAGCATGATCAAAAAGATGAAGGTGAATTTTTTTATCATACTATCACCTGCCCATTTTTCTCATTCATATTATAACATGTAACTCAAATTTAAAAATAATTCGCATTGTCCCTGCAGCAGCACGAACTAAACAGAAAAGAAAAATAGACCTTGTCCAAGGTCTATTGCAATGCTTTAATATCATTCATAATTTCATCTAATGGAATTTCATTAAGACCAGTATAGTATTTCATTACTTTTCCATTCTGGTCAACAAGATAAAAATCTGTTCCATGGATAACCTGATCACCTGTTTGCGGCTTTTTCACAATGGTTTTGAAGTATTCCATAGCATATTTCTCAATTTCTTCCTGGTCATAACCGGTCAGAAAATGCCAATTGCTGAAATATGCATTGTATGTAGATGCAAATTCCTTTAAAACTTCAGGTGTATCCACTTTTGGATCCACACTGAATGAAACAAATTCAATATTTTTAATGCCTTCCTTCTCAGCCAAATCCTGAAGCTTCTTCATATTAGCTGTCATGGGCATACATACATCTTCGCAATTGGTAAAAATAAAGTCGGCTACCCAAACCTTGCCCTCAAGATCCTTCAAACCAAATTCTTTATTATCCTGATTTGTATACGTAAAATCAGCCAGTTCCCAATTTAACGCGTCCTTAATGCCGCTCTGTCCGCATGCTGAAAGGACTGCTAGCATAAAAGCAGAAACCATTACAGCAAAAACTCTTTGTCTCATACATTCACCTGCTTTAATTAGTTACGATGCTAATTTTAGCAAATATTCATGAAAGAAGAAAGAAGTTCTTATGACAAACTTGTGAAAAGGAACCTTTCTTTCTATTATCGCGAATTAATGGATGAAAAACTTTTAAGTTGGTTTCGTTTTATGGTTCGTCATAATCTCATAAAATGTTCTGATGAAATTTGAATAATTAAATTGCACTGCAATCCGATGTATCCGGTATTTCATCTTGTTTTCCGGAGGGACATTTCTAAAGTCTCCGATGCTCTGGCCAAACGCCTCCCCTTTGTCAGTAATTATCTTTACCGGTACATCCTGATATTGAATGTCAGCCCCGTCAAGCATTGCCCAAAATGTAAATAAATCGTGCATGGGACTTCCGCTTATGCCTGGATAGGTTTCCTTATAAAAATTGAAATAATAATCAACCATTGGCTTAAGAATCAAGCCGACTTTATTTTGCACTTTTTGATAATAGGCATCAAGAGAATCGATAAGTGCTGGAGTAATGATTGCAGACATGGTTACATCCAGAGGAAAGACATGAATCTTCTTCGGTGCATTAGCAAACACAACATTAGCCGCATACGGGTCCCCATAAAAATTTGCTTCAGCCACTGGAGTCACATTGCCCGGAACATTGAATGCCCCTCCCATAATATAAAAGTCACTGACTTTACTCATAAGTCCCGGATAAAGGATAAAGGCCGTCGCCAATGAAGAAAGTCTTCCTACATTAACGATTGTTATATCATTTTCATAGTTCTCAATCAGTTCCTTAAAATCATCGAAGTTTTCAAACATGTTATTGGAATTCTCCAGGTTAGGAATAATCGGACCCAGCCCTTCTTTGCCGTGAACATCCGGATAAAACACCGGAACCTCGCCGGTTAAAGGCAATACGGCTCCGCTGAATACAGGAGTATTTTGTCCGGTTAATTCACGAAGGTAAGCAGCATTTCGGACAGCATCCTCCCTGGAAACATTTCCATAATCAGCAACAATCCCGACGATATTGATTTCCTCTGAGAAAAAGGCAAATATAACCGCAACAAAATCGTCAATGCCAAAGTCACTAAACAACAAAACATTTTTCCTCTTCAATCCTACACCCCCATAATTCATTTTATTCCGGGGATATTCAAGAATGGCAAATATTTTCAATTAGTAAAAAGTATGTATTATGATTGACTGCGCAAAAAAAACGCATAGCCTGATGAGCTATGCGTACGCTTTATTAATCTTCCAGATAATACATAAATCCAATCGCACCTGGCCCAGTATGTGTACTGATAATTGGGGTCGTTTCTTCGATTTCAACCTCTGCATCAGCATCAAGCCCTTCAATTAAATTCTTCAGTTTAGAAGCTAACTCAATGCCTTCTGCATGTACAAGGCCTACACCTTTTATTGTTTTCCCTTTAATATCCCCGGCAAATTGCTTGGCCAAATATTTGGCAACCTGGGTATGACTTCTAACTTTAGCGACAGGTGTATATACCCCGCCTTCAAGCGATGCAATCGGTTTAATATTCAGCAAGGATCCGATCATGGCTTTGCCTTTACCGATTCTTCCGCCTTTAACGAGATTTTCCAAAGTATCCACAACTACAAACAATTTAGTGTTAGCGCGAACGGTTTCCAGGCGGCTGACAATTTCCTGAATAGCTTTTCCTTCCCTGGCCATTTTTGCAGCCTCTATTACCTGAAAAGCCAGTGCTTTGGAGATATACCTGGAATCTACTACTGTAACATTTGCATGTGACATAGCTGCCGCACTTTCCGCTGATTGAACAGTTCCGCTCATTCCGCCAGTCATATGGATGGAAAGAATTTCATAGCCCTGGTCACCAAACCTGTCATACACCTCTGCGAAGACTCCCGCAGGAGGCTGTGAGCTTTTTGGCAGTTCATGAGATTCTTTCATCTTTTTCATGAATTCAGCTGGAGTAATATCTACCCGATCCAGATATGTATTTCCATCAATGTGAATAGATAGAGGAACGACTTCAATATCGAATTCTTCAATCAATTCTCTTGATAGATCCACTGTAGAATCTGTAACAATTTTAATCTTAGCCATTTTGCCTTCACTTCCCTGCATTTACAATTAGTTCATATTATACATTTAAGCAAAATACAAATAAAGCAATAAATACAAAGCTTTTCTTACTTAGCCTCCGATGACCAAAAAAAAACCGGCTGGCTGCCGGCATCAATGTTGTTAAGCGTTATTTTTTAATTCTGGAGCCTTAAAAATCTCTTCATAGACCGGCCATTTTAAGACTCGTTTTAAATATTCCCTAAAGGAATGGTTCTTACATGTCTTTTCATTGGCATTAGTGGCCGCTATGAATGTTTTCAAACGGACTTGGATCATAAAATAATAAGGGCTATCTTTTGCCAACACAGGAATTTCAATAATTTTTACCTTCTGTCCAACAGCATTTTTGAACTCTAGGCTTTTAAATAGCAAAATATCAATCCTCTTTTTCACCCGTTTGTTTATATTATACCCCAAATAAGGCTCGAAATGTGTCTGATTGTGCTATCCCATTAATTTTTTTATGAAGATGCCTCTCCTGAATTCTCTTGCTTTTTCAGCTTTCTTTTATAGACAATTTTTGATAAGTTGATGCTTATTTCATAAAGCAGCAGCAAGGGAATGGTAACAAGAATATCAGACATGAAGTCTGGAGGTGATATAATGACCGAAATTACGATAAGAACAAAATAAGCATATTTCCTGATTTTTGTAAGCACATACGGATTAAGGATCCCAAGCGAAGTCAGGAACATGATGACGACTGGGAGTTCAAATAAAACTCCAAATGGCAAAGTCATATTAAGGACAAAGCGGAAATATTTATCCGCAGTAAAATTGGCCTCAAACATTTCGCCCCCCAGCTCTACAAGAAAGCTTAATACGGTTGGGAAAATGACAAAATACCCAAAGCAAAGGCCTGTAATAAACAGGATAAACAATGCAGGCACATAAGAAAGAGAAATCTTCCGCTCATGCTCTGTCAGGGCAGGCTTGACAAACAGCCAAATCTGCAAAGCCAGAACAGGTATTGTCGCTGCAACGGCAATAACTGTGGCAAGCATAAAGTAAACCCAGATAATATCACTTGGGCCCAGAACAATCAATTTAACGTCCAGGTCTCTTACCAGCCATTTATAAATATCCTCCACAAACACAAAGCCTGCAATAAAGAACAGGATAAATGCTGATGCCGTTATAATGAGTCTTTTTCTTAATTCATCTAGATGTTCGACTAAATTTAACTCTTTTTCTTCCATACGATTCTCCTGCTAATTTTATATCTGGCCCAGCCTGTTGTATCTTAACCAAAACAAAAAGGTGCAAGAAGTATATCCTTACACCTTATTTAACCGTTTTTTTCTTAGTATCCTGTTCAAGCTCATCCATCACGTCACTGGTCAGGTCTCGGGTAGATTTTTTAAATTCTCTTAGTGTTTCACCAAAAGCACGGCCAATTTCCGGCAGTTTCTTTGGACCGAATATGATTAACGCCAAAACAAGGATTAAAATTAATCCTGGTACACCGATATTTGAAAGCATATTCACATCTCCTTTAAAGTACTTCCCTTTTGAATCTAATACGATTATAGTACTTTTCAAAGGAAATGTCACAGATATCAAAAAAATTCATATTTCAGTCACATATCTTATTAAATAATAGGGATCTGCCAGTCGTCCGGGTACTTATACAAGCAGATGAAAAAGGTTGCTGTCTTTGTTTATCTCTTTGTAAGTGAATCCCTTTTTATTCATTCTCACAATGAGGTCGCTATAGTCTTCCCTATGCTTCAGCTCAATTCCTACAAGAGCCGGACCATTTTCTTTATTATTTTTTTTCGTATATTCAAAACGTGTAATATCGTCCGTCGGACCAAGAACTTCGTCAAGGAACTCTCTTAATGCCCCTGCCCTTTGGGGGAAATTCACTATGAAATGGTAAAGCAGGCCTTCATAAAGCAGGGAACGCTCTTTAATTTCCTGCATGCGGCCAATATCATTATTGCCGCCGCTGATCACACAAACAACATTCTTTCCTTTAATTTGATCCCTGCACATATCCAATGCAGCAATCGGCAAAGCACCGGCAGGCTCTGCCACAATCGCATGCTCGTTATATAATTCAAGGATTGTCGTGCACACTTTCCCTTCAGGAACCATGAAAATATCATCAACAAGCTCATTGCAGATGTCATAAGTTTTTTCACCGACACACTTTACCGCAGCACCATCTACAAACTTATCAATCTCCCCGAGTGGTGCTACTGTTTGTACCCTGATTGCTTCGCTCATAGAGGGTGCTCCTTCAGGTTCAACTCCAATCATCTGCGTTTCCGGCGAGATGCTTTTTATGTAAGTGCTGAGTCCGGCCATTAATCCGCCTCCGCCAATGCTGGCAATAACAAAATCGACTTGCTCTTCACAATCGTTAAGCATCTCAACCGCAACTGTTCCCTGTCCTGCTATCACCATTTCATCATCAAACGGGTGAATAAATGCCCTGTCCTCCTCCGTGGCACATTTAAGAGCTTCGTGATAGGAATCATCAAAAGTGTCTCCAACTAGTATGATCTCCACTGAATCTCTCCCAAACAGCTCTACCTGGCTCACCTTCTGTCTCGGCGTGGTCGCCGGCATGAAGATCTTCCCCTGAACTCCGAGGTGTCTGCATGCATAGGCAACTCCCTGTGCATGATTCCCTGCGCTTGCACAGACTACACCATTTTCAAGCTCCTCTTCAGTTAAAGATTTCACTTTATAGTAGGCGCCTCTTAATTTAAATGAGCGGACATGCTGAAGATCTTCCCTTTTCAAATAAACATTGCACTCATACTTTTCTGATAGGCGTTCATTTTTCTGTAAAGGTGTATGGGCAACAATATCCTTTAGCTGCTGGTATGCAATTAAAATATCTTCCACCTGCACCCATTTTTTTGTCATCACTTTCTGTTCCATTTTGCCACCCTCTTCTTTACAAGTTATTAATTTGTACATTATACCATGACAAATCACGATTTCAATCCGGCTTTTTAAAAATTTACATTTTTCGAATTATTTTATGGATAGAAACTGATAAAACTGACATATAATAAGCAAAAGTTAATTTATATCTCAAAGGGGTGCAGGAATGGAGTTTTCTTTATGCAGTCTGGATAGCGCTTTGCCTGTGGAGGTAACAGTGGATGAAGATAACGGCAGGTATATGATTCGGAAAAGCGACACAAGTGGGGAGTACTTCAACAGTGCAGATGAATTAATAGAGTGGGTGAAAGCTAACTTTACCGCAGAAGAGTTTTGCGATCCCAGGGAATACCACGGAATGATTCAGAAGCTCACAGATTATTTAGTGAATCCGAATTTATAAATTTACCGCCTAAAAAGGCCCCTGACCGAATGGGGCCTTTTTCTTATGAAGCGATTTTTCTGTCAGAAAGACTGCTGCAGATTATTGCTCTTACTTCCTGTGCAAGAAACTTTGCATCCATATCTTTAACGATCTTGGCATTCACAGCTTTGCACACCCTGATTTCTATTTTAGCCGGCTTTATGAGTCTCCCATTCCTTTCAAAGGCATCTGCTGTCCCTTTAATGGATATTGGCACAATCGGAACACCTGCATCCTGTGCAAGTCTGAATCCGCCTACTTTAAATGGCCCTACCTTCCCTCCCCTGCTTCTCGTCCCTTCCGGGAAAATCAGGAGAGAGTGCCCCTGTTTTAAAAGCACTGCAGCATTCTTCAAAGAATCGATAGCACTCCTGCGATTGCTGCGATCAATAAAGACACAGTTCATGACTTCCATCCATGATGAGATGATGGGTGCTTTCCTCACTTCAACTTTCGATATAAAACCAAAAGGTTTATTAATAGATGCAAGAAGGACTGGAATATCAAAATCCCCTTCATGGTTGCAGACAATGACGACAGGCCCTTCTGGAATTAATTCCTGCCCCGTAATTTTTACTTGAGAGCCTGATATTTTCATTATTATCCTGGACCACCTTTGGGGCACATTATGGATGATGCGGTCGCGTTCTTCAACGGGGAGTGCTGAATTCAGGTTTCTCATCCGGGATAGAGCAGGCAGGCTATAAACCAAATATCCGCCCATATAAAGAAAAAAGATTATTAATCGAAGCATACATACCTCCAGTTGTTGGGATGGTTTACATTATATAATAATCAGGTTCCTTTCACTATATGTTTGCAGATTAAACGGTCAAAAAAGCAGCCCGCCGGTGCGGGCTGCTTTTAAGGTTATTTTCTTTTATAAATAAGGAATTCAAAATCATATGGATTTTTTTCATCCCTTGTGCCCTTCTCCCTTGAAAGAAGGTCCCATTCTGACATGTCCAATTCTGGAAAGTATGTGTCCCCTTCAAATTGGTCATAAATCATAGTCAGATATAGACGATCAGCTGAAGGAAGAATGGCTTTGAAAATCTCGGCACCGCCAATGACAAAGGTTTCATCTTCTCTATCGCCACTGTACTTCAGCAGCTCCTCAACTGTATGTACTACTGTGCATCCTTCACAGGAAAAGGATTTATTGCGGGTTATCACAATATTCTCTCTCCCCGGCAGAGGTCTCCCGATTGAATCCCAGGTTTTGCGTCCCATGGCAATCGGATGCCCCATCGTGGTTCTTTTAAAAAACTTTAAATCCTCAGGTAAATGCCAGGGAAGTTTATTATCCATGCCGATCACACGATTCTCATCCATTGCCCACATTAAAGAAATCATACACTGACAACTCCTTTAATGTGAGGATGCGGATTATAGTCTTTAAGCTGGAAATCGTCAAACTTAAAGCTGAAAATATCTTTCACCTCAGGATTAATCTTCATCTTTGGAAGCTTTCGGGGATCGCGGCTCAGCTGGAGGTTTACCTGTTCAAGATGATTCTGGTAAATATGCACATCACCGAAAGTATGAACAAATTCACCAGGCTCCAGATCGCAAACCTGGGCAACCATCATAGTCAGTAAAGCATAGGAAGCAATATTAAACGGCACGCCGAGAAAGACATCTGCAGATCTCTGATAAAGCTGGCAGGATAGCTTTCCATCTGCAGCGTAAAACTGGAATAGGCAGTGGCAAGGCGGCAAAGCCATCTTTTCAATTTCTCCAACATTCCATGCATTTACAATCAGGCGGCGGGAATCAGGATTTGTTTTGATTTGCTCAATCAGGCTCGTGATCTGATCAACTGTATTTCCATCAGCACCTGTCCAGGATCTCCACTGATGTCCATAAACGGGCCCTAGATTCCCTTCCTCGTCTGCCCACTCATTCCATATCCGCACACCATTGTCCTGAAGGTATTTCACATTTGTATCTCCATTTAAAAACCATAATAGCTCATGGATAATGGATTTTAGATGCAATTTCTTAGTAGTAACAAGCGGGAAGCCCTCCTGCAGGTCAAAGCGCATCTGATAACCAAACGTGCTTATTGTACCTGTGCCTGTACGGTCTTCTTTTTTAGTGCCATTTTCCAGGACATGCCTGCAAAGATCCAAATATTGTTTCATTTCAACCCAACCTTTTTAAGATACTCATTGCTATTGTACACAATTTGCGATTGTTTAACATTAGTTAAACATCATAAAAAAACAGGTAAAATCAGTTTAACTCTTTTATAAAATTATAGGTTTTCGGGGCATTCTCTCTTAATAATTCCCTCGATTCCCCTTCTGCAAAATACATGGCAAAAGCCTCAGCAAAATATTCTTCAGGGAAGGAAAGAAGATAATTTTGGCCCGGAAACAGTTTAGCTTTTTCAGCTTTCCACACAGAAAGAAACTTCTGATTAAATCGAATGCCATCGTACACATGACGATCAACAGAATGGGCAAGTTCATGAAGTTCCAGATTAACGGATCCATGACCTCTCCCCCTCTCACTGAAGCCTATTTTTACAAGGACTGTTTTTGCGCCGCCAATCCCCGGGACATCATCCCAAGTGGTATCCCCTGTATAGCCGCGCGGTATTACCCCTGTGAGATGCTGCGCTGTAGGATTATCAGTAAGTTTCCCCGTGAATAACTTCACCCTAATATCTTCACCCTCTATTTTGGAGAGCAGGGAAGCGGGCAGATGATCCACTCGGGAAATCATCTCTGCAGCCTCTCTCTCATCAAAAGGTTCGATAGGCACAATAAAGATTTCACCAAGCTGGCGTGGAGATTTCAGACTGAGAAACTCTTTAAGCTGGGAAGAATGCGGGTAATCCTTTAGTTTTATGCCGCCCATGGCAGCCTGAGAATTCCCGAGCAGTGCAAGGGAAATGATTATAATTGTAAATGTAAGTACCATTTTGCGCATGTTAAAAGCCCCTTCTGCTAATCTAAGATGTATAATTTGCGGGCAACAGAGCTCTTTGAAGTGTATAAGCTGCGGAACTGCCTGAATGGAGAAAAAATCTTTAACCGATCTGATATTCTATTAAAATTATAACATATGAAAGGAGGATAAATAGGAAACAAATGATGGGAAACTTTTATGAAAATTCAAAAAGGGCCCGAGTAATTTCGGGCCCCTTCTAAGTTTATTTTATTAAGAATAAGAGCGCACTACATCTGAAAGGCCGGGAGAAGCCGTCCCAGTACCAACTGCCGCAAACTTCCAATCGCTTCCATGGCGATAAATCTCTCCAACTATTAAGCTGGTACTTCCGCTGTAGTTGTCAGTCAGGTTGTAATGAATCAGTTCCTGATTGTTGCCGGAGTTTACTACTCTGATGAATGCATTTTGGATCATTCCGAAATGCTGCTTTCTCTTTACACTGTCATAAATGTTTACAACGAATACCATTTTGTGAATGTGTGCAGGCACTCTGCTTAAATCAATCAGCACCTGCTCGTCGTCTCCATTTCCTGCTCCTGTCAGATTGTCCCCCGTATGCTGGACACTTCCGTCGCTGCTTTTTAAATTGCCGAAGTAAATGACATCTTTATTGCTTTTAAGCTTTCCATTTTCACCAAGCATGATTACAGAAGCGTCACAGTCGATATTTGCTCCGCCGCCCCCTCCGAATAAAGATCCCAGGAGACCGCCGCCTCCGCTCTTTTGAACTGGATCCCAGCCTAATCCTACCATAATTTTAGATAATCCCGGATTTCCTTTAGTTAAGTCAACACGCTGGCCTTTTTGAAGATTTATTGCCATATCAATTCCACCTCGTCAATAATTTATATTTTATTTAAAAATGTGCAGCTGACTAACCCTGCTGCTTCATTTTTTTAAAATTGTCCTGGAGCTGTTCCAGTCTCCTGGTTCCTTCTTCCCGCAGACGTTTGTTTTCTTCTTCTATCGATTTTGTCTCCTGCATACCTTTCATGATGATATTCCAGGATTCCTCAATCGTTTCAATCTTAATACTTGGACCGCCTGCCAATCTTGCAATATCAGCACTTTGGTTTGAAATATTCTGCGCATTGCGCACCAGCATTTCATTTGTCCGTCTGTCCAGTTCGCTCATAGAATCAGCAACAAGCTTTTGTCTTTTCGCTGCGACTGCCTGAATCAGACCGTTTTTAAAGATTGGAATAGTGGTTACAAAGGCAGAATTAATCTTACCGATAAGCTTGGTATTTCCTCTCTGAAGCAGCCGGATTTGCGGTGCTGTCTGAAGGGCAACCATTTTAGCCATTTCAAGATCATAAACTCTTTGCTCGAGTAAATCGACGGCATTTCTTAACGTATCAAGCTGCATCGAAGCCATCTGATCCCCCTGAGCAGACCGCGCTTCCAGCTGTGGAAGCTGATTGGCCTTTAAATCATCGGCTTTCATTTGTCCTGCAACAGCATATTTTTCGAGCGTCAGATAGTACTGATAATTTTGCTCATACATTTGTTCAAGCATGGTTGTGGAATCGACCATTTCACTTTGGTATTTGGAAATTTCAACATACACTTTATCAATTTCCGCACCCATTGTCTGGTATTTTCCGAAAAGCTTCTCAATCATTTTTTCTCCGCGCTTGAAAAGCTTGCCAAAGATGCCTTTAGGTCCCTGCTCGAAATCCTTCTTATCAAATTTGTCCATGATTCTGCCGAGCTGCTTTAAAAGTTCACCTGAATCTTCAACCTTTGTTGTTCTCATGTTGCTCAATATCTGGTCAGAGAAGCGGGAAATCTGAACAGCAGGCTCTTTGCCGAATTCAAGTATTTGAATTTGATCCTTCTCATCAATGGACCTGGCCAGATTTTGCACCTCAGGCTCCTGCCTTAAAGCAAGCTTAATTTCTGAAACGTTATTTTCGGTTAATTTATCATCCTGCAGCTGGGCTGTTAAATTTAGTTCTGTTGATTTGGTCGGATTCATTTTCAATCACCCTTTAAATTTTTTAATAATCCTTGAAAGAGAACCTTTTTTAGAAAGGATGGCTCCTTAAATTCCTGTTCAAAAACAACATCCTCAAGCCAGTGAACATCATATAAATCTTCCTCAATGAAGTTTTCAATGTCGTTATGGCCCGGCGGATTATACAGTACAATATCTATCCCAAATTGATTAAGCAGCAAAAGGAGTGCGGCATCTGATCTTACCATCGTCCCGTTCAGCTCGTTGTTATAGAGGATAATCTTAGGAACTTCCTGCGAGTAATCAAATTGCTGCATTAATTTTAGAATGCTCGGCGGAATTTGCAGGCTTTGGCTAAATAGATAAATCTTCAATTCTTCTTCCGATTCACCCGGCAGCGGCTTTAATCGCGGACGTTCACACATATTTCTAATGGCCTTTGCAATCCCATTTTGAAGGCCGCCAGGAAGCTGCTGATACCTCCAATAGTGTCCAGAAATGATTTTTTCAGGGTCAAGCTTTCCTTCCCTGTCCAGTGCATTGCGATAATGGAAACGAAAATCATTGTTGACGCTGTTTGTAAAAGGAAATCTCCTTATCAGCAGACTTTCTTCATATTGGCTGATCGTTTGTATTCGATCCCAGTATTCCTTGCGGTTCCTGCTGACTCCCTGGATCTTTGAAAAAACGGACGGTATCATAACCCTTCCATCCTTCACCTCAAAGTTTGGGCGGATCATAGCTTTCTCTTTAATTAAAATAAAAAGTTCATCATAAGTAGTTTTCAGGGTCACAGAAGAAGGTGTATACTCCCTAAGCTGCCAGGGTTTATAAAGGCCTGAACCCTCATGGTTAAGGATGGTTTCTATTTCCCTGGATGCCCTATAGGCGACTGTAGCACTCCTTCTTCTCTTTTCCTGCGGGAAAGGTTCAGGCTTTTTCTTTTCAGGATAATGATGTACAAAAGAATCCTGAACTTCCTGACCCATCTCTGCAAAAAGGTCTTCTCCTGAAGGAGAAAAATAAAGAATATCGCACCCGATTTGAATTAAGTAGTACAAAAAGTAATAATGACTCTTTTTCCCATTCCCGTACCAAAGGACTTTTGGCATACCCAATTTCGGGTCAATATCTTTAAGTTCTGTGCCTAAATGATTAGCGGACCACTTTATCACATCTACAAGCACTCTTCTTATATCCTGGTTTTTCAAGCCGCCTGATTCCTTTTCAGAAAACAGATTCAGCATAGTGATCATCGCTTCTCTTATTTTCCTGTGCAGAGAAGGTGAGGAAGATTTGAGCAGCAGCTGTTCGCCATCAAGAAAAGCAGCAAACCGGTTTATGGATAAATTCTGTTCCCGGTTAATATTCAGGACTTTTTGTATTGCCTGAAACTGCTGGTTATTAATCGTTTTATCCAGATGTTCATCACTAAGGAGGAGAAGCCCTGAATTCTGTGTGTGAATTAGATCAAAAAGACGATTATAATATTCATCTTCATCAAGGGGAACACCAAGAAATCTGGCAACAATTTGGCCAACATGCAGCGTTTGCTGTTCCTCTCTGTAACTTTCACGTTCATAATTAGGCTTTGTTAATTGAGAGCTCCAGTTTTCATATGTAACCTTTAAGATGTGAGTTTTAATTTGACTGTACGACAAGTTCAATAGTTATCCCTTCCCTCTATGAGCGAAAGATGCATTCTTATCATTTCATTCAGAAATTGCGTTTCAGATCCCGGATAATGGCACGGGACAAAAGATATGTAAACTTATTACCATCATATCATAGGAATACAGCCTTTTTCTAAAATGGTTTACTTTCTTTACGAATTAACAGTAAGAAAGTTTCATTCCGGCAATATTTTTCATTGCTGATAGACCTCAAATGGACTTTTTCACCTTTATCCCTGTCCCCGCATAAAGTGGAGTACTTTGTAAGAGGAAGGTGAGTCAGCATGAGGCTGCTTTTTCGAAGAGTGAGATATCGGGGGATTGATCATGATCTGGATATAATCAGGAATACTTTATGTTCAAGTTCCTTTGTTTTTATAGACATCTTTTTCTTGTCAATGATCCTTGCCATCTTCTCTTTTGCCAATTACCAGTCTATTCCCATCAGCAGCTTAATCTTTACAGGAAGCTATACTTTTTGCATCTGCTTATTTATCGTTTTAAAAAAATGGCTGAGGGACCAGCCGGACTAAACTCTTTCTTTCATACTATTTAGTATATTATTTAGAATTTCTTCCCCTGCTGCTGTCCCC
>NZ_BCUY01000017.1 GCF_001591465.1 Cytobacillus firmus NBRC 15306 | reverse complement strand
GGTTTGATAGTTATCGATCACATTAGGGTTGGCCCCATTTTCGAGCAGAAGAGCAGCACTGTCATACTGGCCATAAGAAACAGCCCAATGTAATGCAGTAGTGCCGTCTGCATCTGTTTCCTCAATATCCGCACCATCAGTCAATAATGTGTGAATCATGTCAGTATCATTTTCACTCGCTGCGCTCATTAGTGCAGTAGCACCTTCAATGCCCATAACCGTTTCAGTCCATAAATCCATTTTTTCAAGTGTTTTAAAACCAAACCAGAGTCCTGCGGATAGGATCGTCAAAGAAAGGACTGACACTGCTGCTCCTATCCAAACTCTCCCCTTCGGTTCTTTTAATTCAACCGTAGTTTCATTGGCAAAAAACTTCGATAGGGCATATATTCTTTTTGGCAAGTGCGGATGCGTGGATAGTTTTTCATTCAGCCAGACAAAAAATCCAGTTTCTGTTTGAAGCTGCTCCATATATGCCTGCTTATCGACCTTAGGATAAAGGTCTTTTCCAATGGCAAGCATGGTTAAGGCATCCCTAGATGCTTCAAAAGATTTTATATAATAGGCCGCATAACGATCACAAGTATACTCGCATGCTCTCAGGTACGCATTCCCCAGGAATGGAACCCACATAGCAGGAAGCAGGAGGAGACTTATGATAACATGTTTTCTTTTTAAATGAGCGAACTCATGGGCCAGGACGAACAGCACTTCCTTTTCAGCTCCCCGCTCAACCAGCTCAAAAATACCAGAATATAAGACAACCATATTTCTTCTGAAAAATCTGGTGGCAAAGGCATTTAAGACCCCTTCAGACTCAATTACATAAATATCGGGCAGATTCTGTAAACCCATTTCCTTCGCAGTCAGTACTGCTTTTTCATAAATCTCCGGAAACTGTTTCTCACTTATTCTTACTCCGTTTCTTCTGATGCCTCCCATCATAATGACATGGAACAGGAGAGATACAAGGATCAAGGTCAAAATAATTACAATCCCAATAATAGAAAATGCGAGAAAAATATAAGACACAATACTAAATAAGGCAACAAATGCAAAATAAATATTTTCCTTCGGGTATACCAGGCAATCTCTCAGAGTGTGAGCTTCCATAACTTTTCTTCCTTTCAATCATACTTGTAAATATACCAATTGATTATAATCAAAAATCAAATTTTAGGATATAGGGAAATTTTTGAACATATTTTAGAATTTTCAGTACATATTACAAGCCCCTGCTGCCATAAGGTATAGTAATAGTGCCTTACCCATCGAAGTTTAATCGCAGTAATTTAGGGAATTGAACATACATTAAAAAGGAGGGGAACGCAAAGACTAAAAGCAGAAGCACCATTATAAATATTTTGTAAAATTTTAGCCTTTAAGTAGAAATAATCAGATAATAGCGTTACAATATAGTCAGAGGTATGACATCTTGACTAAATACCAGAGTATAAAGGGGTTGTCTGGGGAAAAGAAAACTACATACGATTGAAGGTTAACCTTCAATGTAGCTGTCGGTTGCAGAAAATTGCCATGGGGTTTGAAAAAAGGATAGGGAGTGGTTTTTTGAAACCTTCGACTAACCGGATGTTAAACCGTGTAAAATCCGTCTACATGTTTATAAGTAAGCGCGGAACTGTAACAACTCAGGAGCTTGTAGAGGAATTTGGCATCACTCCTCGCACCATTCAAAGAGATTTAAATGTCCTCGCCTACAATGACTTGGTTAAGAGTCCGAGCAGAGGCAAATGGACTATTACTCAAAAGAAAGTAAAGATGTCATCTTAATACTCAAAGCAAAACCAGCTAATAAATATAAAATCGCCCTGCTGTCAGGGCGATTTTTCCGTCTTATCCCACTTCATAATTCATCAGCTTATCAAGCTCTTCTTCCGTCAATTCCCGATATTCTCCCAATTCCAATGTCTCATCCAGCTCGAGCGGGCCCATGGAAAGTCTCTTTAAGTAAATGACTCTTTTTCCCACAGCTTCGAACATCCTTTTCACTTGATGGAACTTGCCTTCTGTTATTGTTAATTCTATATCAGAGGTGATGCCGGACTTAAGAATTTTTAATGTCCCAGGCTTGGTTTCATAGCCATCATCCAATATAACCCCTTTTTGAAATGCGGCTATATCCTCTGCTGTAACTTCACTGTCTATGACTGCAAAATAGGTTTTGGGGACATGTTTTTTGGGTGAAAGCAGGCGATGGGACAAATGGCCATCATTCGTCAGAAGCAAAAGCCCTTCTGTATCCTTATCGAGACGCCCTACCGGAAAAGGAGAAAACACAAGGTCTTCCATTTCGAGCAGGTCCACCACGGTCTCAGATTGTGAGTCCTCGGTTGCGGAAATGACGCCAGGCGGTTTGTTCATCATTAAATAAATGAATTCCTTGTATTCAACTTTTTCGCCGTTGATGACAACGACATCCTGTTCAGGATCCACATGTTGTTTTGGATCCTTTACTTTCTCATCATTAACGGTTACTGCTCCATCTTTTAAAAGCTTTTTAACATCCTTGCGGCTGCCGTAGCCGAGATTGGCGAGCATTTTGTCTATTCTCATAATGACCCTCCATATTAATCCAAATTCACCCTGGTTTCGCTTAAAGTCGCGATAATAAAATACCTTATTATTCTGCCCGTTGATTTCCGCTGCGGGCACTTGCTTTCCGCGGGGCAGGCGGTGAGCCTCCTCGTCGCTTCGCGCCTGCGGGGTCTCACCTGTCCCGCTACTCCCGCTGGAGTCAAGTACCCTCCGCTCCAATCAACTCAGTGCTTTGTATATAGGTAACTAAAACCCAATCCTAAAGATCCCTTTAAAAAGGCCCCCATCATGGAGACCTTTTATTTTTTATGCTTTCAGTCTTAATTTCTTCAGCATTCTATCAACCCTTGATCCGAACAGGAGATAGATTAGTTTTGTTCTGAAGCTTAGGTAGAAATAAACTCCGGCTCCTGCTGCTCCGCAGATGATGACAATAATTATTGCCCCGACACTGGATGCAGGCGATAAGAAGCTGGTGGTAATTTGATAAACCAAGCCTGCAGCAATGTACATGCATGCAGTAAATAATACAATTAGCATACCGCGTCTTAAAACAAGCTTGAATGGATATTTGGCATATGTTTTTATGACATAAAGGTTAATTAAGATCGCCGCAATATAGCCAAGCGCTGTGGCAAAAACGGCTCCCTGTGTTTCGAACAGTTTTATGAGCGGAATATTCAATGACAGCTTTACAAGCAGGCCTGTCAGCAAACTCAAAATTGTGAAACGCTGTTCATTGATTCCCTGCAGAATGGCTGCTGTTACCGAAAAATAAGCAAAGAGAATTGCCACCGGTGCATATGTTCTCAACACTTCAGTACCCAAATCTTTATGCTCATAGAATAGGGTAAAAACGGGCTCTGCAAGCAGGGACAAGCCTGCCACGGCAGGAAGAGTCAGAAATAATAGCACCTGGAACGTCTGGTTCAGCTGGCGGTTTAAGTCTGCCCGATCTTCTTCCATAAATGCTTTCGTCACACTCGGCACAAGCGTCAGCGAGAAAGCTGTGGCAAGTGAGACAGGAATGATGACCAGCTTATGTGTCTCAAAGTTCAGGACAGAGAATGCTGCTACAGCATTGCCTGCTTCGCCAATAGCGTCCATCGCTCTTGTAAATGTAATCTGATCGATGAATTGAAAGAGCGGATTTGCAAGACCCACAAACACAAAAGGTGCAGCATAAAGAATGATTTCTTTATATATTTCCTTGAGAGAGATGTCCACTGTTCCTTTATCTTCTTCAAGCAATTTATCCAAATGCGGCTTGCGCTTATACCAATACCAGAATAACACCCCGAGACTTCCGAGTCCGCCAATAAAAGCTGCGAAAGTGGCGACACTGATTGCCGTAGTGATAGAGCCTTCCATAACATTTAAAACGACATATGCACCCGCAAGCACAAACAGGATGCGGACAATCTGCTCCACCACCTGTGAAACCGCAGTAGGCCCCATGGACTGGTGCCCCTGGAAAAATCCTCTTATCAGACTCATGAAGGGAATAATAATCAAGGCAAATGATACTGCTCTGATAACGGTTGTTACATCTTCAACACTTACCTCCACATCTTCCCCTGCCAGGGTCATTTCGGCAACCGTTGGAGCAAGGAAGAACAGGATCAGGAAGGAGATGACTCCGCTTGCAGTCATGATCACCAAACCTGACTTGAACAGCTTTCTGCCGACAGCATACTCCTCTATTGCATTATATTTAGAGATAAACTTTGAAACTGCCAGCGGAACCCCTGCAGTTGCGATACTAATAAAGATTGTATAAGGTGTATACGAAAAGGAATAAAGGGCTGTCCCTTCCTTACCGACTATTTGATAAAAAGGAATAACATAAAACAAACCAAGAACCTTCGAAATAATGGTGCCAAGTGTAAGGATGAAGGTTCCCTTTAAAAGCTTAGATGACATATAATCCCTTCCTTAAAAAAGCTGCGCAGTAATCTAGAACTGTATATGAATGCCGAGCTGCGTTCGTCATTTTTCTATCTTTTTAGACACACTATTTGTAGTGTACTCTTCTTGCCGGGGAAATTCCACTTGCAATACCGTTTAATGAGGGATTATTTTTAGAAATAGGATATTTGATTTATAATGAATCTATTGTTTGCTTAGCTAATTTAGATAAGTTGGTGAAACCATGAAATATGATGTAATAGTGATAGGCGGAGGTCCTTCGGGATTGATGGCCGCAATCGGTGCTGCGGAAAAGAAGTCAAAGGTTCTGCTGATTGACAAAGGAAACAAGCTTGGAAGGAAGCTTGCCATTTCAGGTGGAGGCCGGTGCAATGTCACAAACAGGCTTCCAGTAGATGAAATCATTAAGCATATTCCCGGCAATGGGCGATTTTTGTACAGTGCATTTTCCATTTTCAGCAATGAAGATATTATCCGATTCTTTGAGAATTTGGGAATTGAGCTGAAAGAGGAAGATCACGGTCGGATGTTTCCCGTTACCGACAAAGCGCAATCTGTTGTTGATGCCTTAATCTCCAGGCTGAAGGAATTGAAGGTCGATATCAAAACAGACAGCCCGATCCAGGATGTTCACTATGAAAATGGCAGGGTGAAATCGGTAGAATTAAAAACAGGCGATGTTTATGAAGCAGACTCTGTTGTAATAGCCGTAGGAGGAAAATCAGTTCCTCACACCGGCTCAACCGGTGACGGCTATGCATGGGCGAAAAAAGCAGGCCATACGATTACAGAGCTTTTTCCAACCGAGGTACCGCTGACATCTTCAGAGAGCTTTATTAAAGAAAAAGCACTGCAGGGATTGTCGCTCAGGAGTGTGGCACTTAGTGTTTTGAATCCTAAAGGAAAAGCACTCATAACCCATCGGATGGATATGATTTTCACCCATTTTGGCATTAGCGGTCCGGCGGTTTTGCGCTGCAGCCAGTATACTGTGAAAGCGATGAAGAAGTGGAACTTGAAAGAAGTAACCATGAACCTGGATGCACTCCCGGATACAAAGGAAGAACCTCTTTTTCAGGAAGTGTCCAAAAAGATTAAAGAAGAACCGAAGAAAATCATTAAAAACCTCTTAAAAGGGCTGCTTCCGGAAAGGTATCTTCTGTTTCTTCTTGAGCAGAACGGAATTGATCCATCTGCACAAGGGGCTGCTATTTCCAATGAAAAAATCAGATGCTTTGTTAAAGGCTGCAAATCTTTCCAGTTTAAAGTAAACGGCACTTTGCCTCTCGATAAAGCCTTTGTTACAGGCGGAGGTGTTTCCGTTAAAGAAATTGAACCGCAGACAATGGCTTCAAAAATGATGGAAGGTCTTTTCTTCTGCGGAGAAATCCTGGACATCCATGGCTACACTGGCGGATACAATATCACTTCTGCACTTGTAACAGGCAGGTTAGCCGGATTAAACGCAGCTGCATCTGCACATACCGTGTAATAAAGATAGAGCCTGATGCACTAGAGACATCAGGCTCTATATATAACCATGGCAGAGAAACAATAAATCTGTTCGTCTTCATCCTCCTGCACTGCGGCCACATTATATTTGATATCCAAAAGTTTTTTCTCCTCAATTTTCTCCAGGAAATGATTCATATCCTTTTCCAGGTCTTTTTCATGCTCATGATCGAATAATTTTACCTTAATCATAGAGTTGTTCCTCCCAGTATTTTTTAATAGCTTAGACAATTTTCGGAATTTTTAAAATAAAAAACCAAAAAAAAACGAAGCCTAATTGGCCCCGTTTGTAATTTATTCTGTTTTCCCCTGCCAGTCCAGCATGCCGCCAGCCATATTGCGAACCTTATATCCTTGTTCCTGCAAGTAATGACAAACATTACCGCTGCGGCCGCCAGAGCGGCAGATAATGATATATTCAGTGTCTTTATCAAATTTATCCAGGTTCTCGGGGATGGTACCCATGCGGATATGTCTGGCTCCGGGAATCATTCCAGCTGCAACCTCTTCATCTTCTCTTACATCAACAAGCTCAAGCTTCTCTCCAGCCTCCAGCTTTTTTTGCAATTCTTCTGTGGTAATCTCTTCAATACGATTCAATTTTAACACCCTTTCAGGAAAGCTTTTTATATAACAATTTGCATTTACTAATGCTGCCACTCCTATAATACCCTATATGGCACGAAAAAAAAAATGAGAAGTTTCTTTAACACAAATACAAAAAACCACCCTTGATCAAACAAAGGTGGTTTCATCTCATATAACTTAATTTGCAACGATATTTACAAGCTTGCCCGGTACTGCAATGACTTTACGGACAGTTTTTCCGTCAATTTGCTCTTTTACTTTGTCATCACCCATTGCGATTTGCTCCAGTAAGTCTTTTTTTGCATCCGCCGGAACCATAAGCTTCGCTTTTACTTTGCCGTTGATTTGGATAACGATTTCGACCTCGTCATCCACCATTTTAGCTTCATCAAATGCCGGCCAGGCTTCGTAAGCAATGGATTCACCATGGCCAAATTTTGACCAAAGCTCTTCTGAAATATGAGGAGCGATTGGTGAAAGCATTTTAACAAAACCTTCTGCAAAAGTTTTTGGCAGCACATCTGCTTTATAAGCTTCGTTGATGAATACCATCATTTGAGAAATAGCTGTGTTAAAACGAAGTCCTTCGTAGTCCTCAGTTACTTTTTTCACCGTTTGGTGGTAAACCTTTTCAAGGCTGCTGCCTTCTTCAATGTCCTGAATTCTCGGGCTTAATTCACCAGTCTCTTCCACAAACAAACGCCAGATGCGGTCAAGGAATCTTCTTGAGCCATCCAATCCATTTGTAGACCAGGCGATGGAAGCTTCAAGCGGCCCCATGAACATTTCGTATAGACGAAGAGTATCTGCACCATGGCTCTCTACGATTTCATCCGGATTAACGACATTGCCTTTTGATTTACTCATTTTCTCATTGTTTTCCCCAAGAATCATACCCTGGTTGAATAGCTTTTGGAACGGTTCCTTCGTATGGACAACTCCCACATCGTAAAGGACCTTGTGCCAGAAGCGGGCATATAGAAGGTGAAGAACCGCATGTTCAGCTCCTCCGATATAAATATCAACCGGAAGCCATTCTTTTAATTTCTCAGGATCTGCAAGAGCTTCACTATTTTTCGGATCAATATAGCGAAGGTAGTACCAGCAGCTGCCTGCCCATTGCGGCATTGTGTTCGTTTCCCTGCGGCCCTTCTTGCCTGTTTCAGGATCCACGACATTAACCCACTCATCGATATTGGCTAATGGTGACTCTCCTGTGCCGGATGGCTTTATCTCCGTTGTTTTTGGAAGCACTAATGGAAGCTGGTCTTCCGGCACTGCAGTCATTGTGCCATCTTCCCAGTGGATGACTGGAATCGGCTCGCCCCAATAGCGCTGGCGGCTGAATAACCAGTCACGAAGACGATAAGTAAC
The DNA here is from genome assembly GCF_001591465.1 of Cytobacillus firmus NBRC 15306. Lineage (GTDB taxonomy): Bacteria > Bacillota > Bacilli > Bacillales > Cytobacillaceae > Cytobacillus > Cytobacillus firmus. The sequence goes on along the minus strand of NZ_BCUY01000017.1, from coordinate 51,570 downwards.
CTTCTTAGTGCCTATACCTTTTTCCTCAAGCCAGGCAATCATTTTCCCAATAGCTTCCTCTTTGTTTAATCCATTAAGGAAACCGGAGTTCACATGCTCGCCATCGCCTGTGTATGCTTCTTTTTCAACATCTCCGCCGGCTACAACTTCTTTAATAGGCAGATCAAATTGCTTGGCGAACTCATAGTCGCGCTCGTCATGTGCTGGAACCGCCATGATGGCACCCGTTCCATAGCTGACTAGAACATAATCTGCAATCCAGATTGGCATTTTTACGCCATTGGCCGGGTTAATCGCATACGCACCAGTGAAGACACCCGTTTTTTCTTTAGCAAGATCTGTCCGCTCAAGATCGCTCTTGCTCTTTACTTTGTCAATGTAAGCCTGAACTGCCTCTTGCTGCCCATCTGTTGTGATTTTATCAACAAGCGCGTGTTCTGGAGCAAGGACAGCATATGTTGCACCATATAACGTGTCAGGACGTGTTGTGAAAACGGTGAATGTGCCATCATGTCCTTCAATATTGAATGTCACTTCGGCTCCTTCAGATCGGCCGATCCAGTTGCGCTGCATATCCTTAAGGCTCTCTGGCCAATCCAATAAATCAAGATCTTCAAGCAGGCGATCCGCGTAAGCCGTAATTTTCAGCATCCACTGTCTCATTGGGCGGCGTTCTACCGGATGGCCTCCGCGCTCGCTTTTTCCGTCAATAACCTCTTCATTTGCAAGTACTGTTCCAAGTGCCGGACACCAGTTAACAGCTACTTCATCGATATAAGCAAGCCCTTTTTCATAAAGCTTTAAGAAGATCCATTGAGTCCATTTATAATATTCAGGGTCTGTTGTGTTTACTTCACGATCCCAGTCATAGGAGAAGCCTAACGCCTTAATCTGGCGGCGGAAGGTGTTGATATTCTGTTCTGTGAATTCTGCCGGGTCATTCCCTGTATCAAGTGCATATTGCTCTGCAGGCAAACCAAATGCATCCCAGCCCATTGGATGAAGGACATTATAGCCCTGCATGCGCTTCATGCGGGAAAGGATATCTGTTGCCGTATATCCTTCCGGATGGCCGACGTGAAGACCAGCGCCTGAAGGATAAGGGAACATATCAAGCGCATAAAACTTGCGCTTGCCTTTATCTTCAGTTGTTTTGAATGTTTTATTTTCTTCCCAGTGGCCTTGCCACTTTTTTTCAATCTCCTTATGATTGAAACTCATTTTTGTTTCCTCCTAATATCAGAAAGCGCAGGGCGCCCGCTTATCCAAGGGCCGCAGACTAAAACCGCCACGTCCTGTGGCAACGTCTGCATGACCCGCATCCTGCGGGCCTCAAGCATAAGACGAGCCGGCGGAAAGGTTGTTCTTTAACCTTTTTGACGGATTGGCTTATGACCTCGAGCCGATGGCGCACGGAGCTAGACTACTTTCTGACTTCTAAAATTTGTTCTTCATTTTTTTAATACAATAAAAAAACCTCTCATCCCAAAAAAGGGACGAGAGGATTATGTATAAATCTCCCGCGGTACCACCCACATTAGTGAACATGTCACTCGCTTCATTCATCCTTAACGCGGAAAACGGCAAGCATTACTGGTATTTCACACTTGCTGCTCAAAGGCGAGTTCATGATGTGCCCGGCTGACTTGCACCTGCCGTCAACTCTCTTAAAACGGGCTGCTGCACCACTACTGCTCCTTATCTAAGCATTTTAGTATAAGAATATGACTATTGTAATAAATTTCCCGCCAGGATGCAAGTAGGCTTATCCTGACAGGAATTTAATACCTAGAATATGCAGTACTTTTCGAAAATGTGCCTGTAACTACTGAACAGTATATCCTCCATCAATAACTGCCGCCTGGCCCGTAATTCCTTTAGCCGCATCACCGGCCAAAAAAATCGCATAATCTGCTATCTCTTCCACCGTCAAAAGCCTTTTTTGCGGCACTAACGGATAAATGACTTCCTCCAGTGCTTTTTCGATGGGTACATTTCTTGTTTTAGCAAGGTCATTCAGCTGATTTCTTACAAGAGGTGTATCTACATAGCCCGGGCAGATGGCATTAACCGTAATGCCATCTTCAGCAGCCTCCAGTGCAGCTACTTTTGTAAGGCCTATGACGCCATGCTTGGCACTGTTATAAGCAGCTTTCCCTGCGAATCCTACAAGTCCGTTAATGGAAGCCATATTAAGTATCCGGCCAGATTTTTGTTTTTTCATGATTGGCATCGCGTGCTTTATAGCCACGAATGGAGCAGTCAGCATGACTTTGATCATAAATTCAAACTTCTTAGTTGGTAATTCTTCAATAAAGGAAACATGCTGCAGCCCTGCATTATTTATCAGCACATCCAAAGCACCGAATCGGCTGACAGTTTCATTGATGGCCGCCTGTATATCAGACTCTGATGTCACATCACATTTTAGCCCAAGCGCTTCAAAACCTTCTTTTTGCAGGCTTTCTGCAGCTTTTTTCACGGCAGCTTCCTGAATATCCGTCAGAACAATTCTTGAGCCGTGTTCAGCAAACCTCTTACCAACCTCATAGCCAATTCCCTGCGCTGCACCAGTGATAAAAACGACTTTATTTTGTACCATGAATAAGCTCCTTTCAAAAACAAAGCCGGGGCTCTCTTTTATGAGCCCCCGCCGAAATTAGATTCCCAGCCCAAGTGAGAACAGGATAATCGCAATCGCAACTCCGATAAGCGGGACAATTACCGTAACAGCAGCCACTGCGCCATATGCAGCCTGGTGGGTTTCACCGCAGATTGCCCGTACAGTGGTAACAACATAGCCATTATGCGGCAAAGAGTCCAGGGCTCCGGAAGAAATGGCAACCGTTCTGTGCAGGGCTTCTGCATTAACGCCCATGTCCATATAATGCGGGGCCAGAATTGGCAGTGCGATTGCCTGGCCGCCTGAAGCTGAGCCAGTCATCCCGGCGATCACACTTACTGCTATGGCACCGCCTATCAGCGGACTGCCAGGAATGCTCGTCATCCAATCAACTGCTGTGGCAAATGCAGGCACTGCTTTTGCTACGCCGCCAAACCCTACGACAGCAGCCGTATTGCCTATAGCGATCAATGCACCTAATGTTCCATCAGACACAGCATTCCAGAAATTAGTGAAATATTTTCGGTTCAATAGATATGTGGCAATGACTCCACCCAGCAAGGCAAGAATAAGTGCAGATTGTGCAAGTGAATCATGAAAAACGAAGGAAATAATTAAAACCACAACTAATGGTACAACACCCATAATCGGATGCGGTAAATCCTTATTTTCTGTTACAGGATCCTGCTTGCGGGATTCAAAGGTTTCTCCTTTGTTTACAGCCTTGGTAATCATGCGCTTCAGCCACCAGTAGCCGAAGATCATCATGAACACAGCCACAATTAAACTGACTTCCCAGCCCGCATATGGAGTCGTTCCAAGGAATTCAATCGGAATCCAGTTTTGAATTTCAGGTGAACCTGCAGAAGTCATCGTAAATGTTACAGATCCAAAGGCTAGTGCCGCAGGGATAAATCTTCTCGGCAGATTTGCCTGCTTAAATAAACTCAACGCCATTGGGTATACAGAGAAAGCAACAACGAATAAACTGACTCCGCCATAAGTTAAAATGGCACAGGACGCGACAATGGCAAGAACGGCATATTTCATCCCAAGTTTATCCACGACCATTTTGGATACACTGTCAGCCGCACCGCTATCCTCCATTACCTTTCCAAAAATAGCTCCCAATAGGAACATCAGATACCATGATGTGACAAATCCTGAAAAGCCGGACATATAGTTCCCGACCAAGTTGGCCTCTCCTTCGCCTGCCAGCTGCGGAAATAAAGGCATACCGCTAAAAAGTGCTACAAAGAGCGCAGATAACGGACCGACCACCAGCAGGTTCATTCCCCGCATCGTCAGGTAAATCAGAAGCGCAAGCCCGCCTATTAACCCAATCATACTTAGCATTTCATTTCCCCCTTTGTTTTAAATGTAAGAAAATAAACTTGTCATCCCCCCTTTTTGTAAACGTTTGCGAAAGAATAGAAAAATAACTTGCTGTGAAAATTTAATGCAAGAAGTGTGCCAACCCTAACTGCTTGTGGGTAAAGGCTTGGTGAACTTTTAACGAACTATTTTTCCGGAATTCTGGAACCAGCAGGGAGCAAGTCCTCAAATTTAATAGACTAGTTTTCTGATAATTCCGTCTGACAGAGGGTTATCAGCATTAAAGATTCCTAGAATCAAAAAGGTCCAGAATTCTGGAATACATTCCGGATTTCTGGACTTTTTAAACCTATACAATTCCATATTTCTTTAACTTTTCGTACATGGATGATTTACTGATGCCAAGAGCGTTTGCAGCTGCTATTCGGTCATTATTATATTTGCTCAAGCTTTGTGACAGAATCCGCTTCTCTGTTTCTTCCAGAATATCCTTCAAATTCTTTTTTCCAACTGGATATACAGCAGTTTCTTTCATATAATCCGGCAATGATTCTGTAGTGATAGTTTCATTGCTTGTCAGGTGAATGGATGCCTCGATTACATTTTCAAGCTCCCTGATATTTCCGGGCCATCTGTATTGTTGAAACTTTTCTATGACTTCCTCTTCAATTTCACTTATTCTCTTTCCCGATTTTTTCGTTATTTTCTTGATAAAGCTGTCGATTAGAAGAGGTAAGTCTTCCATCCTGTCGCGCAAAGAAGGAACCATGAACGGCACCACATTAATCCGATAAAATAAATCCTCCCTAAAACGCTTTTCCTCCATCATTTTTTCAAGCGGTCTATTAGTTGCAGCAATAATCCGGACATCCACTTTAACCGGAGAAGTTGAACCAACGCTTTCAATCTCGCCTTCCTGCAGGGCACGCAAAAGCTTCACCTGCATATTAAGCGGCATATCCCCGATTTCATCCAAAAACAAGGTCCCTCCATCTGCGAGCTGAAATTTTCCTTTTTTACCGCCCTTTTTCGCTCCTGTAAAAGCTCCCTCTTCATAGCCAAACAGTTCAGACTCCAGAAGATGTTCAGGAATGGCTCCGCAGTTAATTTTTACAAAAGGCTGGTGGCTCCTGTTGCTGAGCTGATGAATGCTGTGGGCAAACAGTTCTTTGCCGGTCCCGCTTTCCCCGCGGATTAAAACGGAAATATCACTGGCTGCCACCATTTTCACCTTTTCTTTCAGGCTGTGAATCTGTCTTGAGCTTCCCAATATATCATCGAGGCTGTATTTTACACTTGGATCAATTCCCTGGATATAGTTCTGGATTTTTGTGAGCATGCTCTTTACATGGCTGTTCATCTGCATCCATTCCTTTGTATCTCTAAAAAAAACAGTCCCGAATGCGCCAATTACCTCGCCATCAGAAAAAATGGGAATGCGGTTTGCTATCATATAGTTGCCTCTTATAAATTGCAGATCCGCAATTTCTTCCTTTCCCGATTCTGCCACTATATGCATACGTGAATTTTCAATAATCCCGGAAACATGCTTCCCCAGAACCTGCTCCCTCTCCACCTCAAGAAAATCGCAATAATTTTTATTAATGTAAATGATCGTTCCTTCTTTATTCACAACTACAAGCCATCCAAAGGCGTTTTCTACAATGGTTTCAACCATTTGAACAGGCAAATCAAATAATGCACTTTTCACTTTTGATCCCCTCATTTAGGACATTCTACTATTATAATCACTATTTTATCATATTTTTCTGACAACAAATTCATTTCTATGGGTATTCTTATTGCTTTTACTGTCCATACCATTAGTAATCGGCACAGACATGGGAGGTGTTTCAGCTGAAAGGCATATATCTGATCAATCCTCACTGGCAATACTTAAACAAGTCCAAAGAGGAATGTATTCAGCTGCAAAAACAGGCACTGGAATCCTATATTGAGAACCATAATATTTATACAGTGAAGCTAAACCAATGGCAGCTTAATGACTATTACACCATTCCGCATGCCCTATTGTATGATTTGAAGCAAAAGAAGAAAGATCTGGATATCCTGCTTCTTTATTCTGAAGAGATTCTTGAAGACTTTATCGATACTTATCCGGCGAGATGGCTGATTCTGAAAAGCTTTTTCAATGAGGTTGTGTTTTGCACTAACCAAAAAGAGAACTCTCTTGAAAGCGCAGGTTAAATTAATTACAAGAAACAAAAAAACCTGCAGCTCAAAACTGCAGGTTTCATTCTTCCGCTTTTTCTTATGAAGCATGCGCCAATTCTTTAGCCTCCTTTAATTTCCGGTCATATACAAGAGTCGTCAGAATGGCAAAAACAAATAGAACCATCAATACAGCAAACAGCATGGAGATTCCATATAGGTCAACCAGAATTCCCCCCAGTAAAGGGCCGATCATCCTTCCGCCTGTAGCTGTACTGTTTACGATTCCCTGGTAAAACCCTTCCCTCCCTTTAGGAGCAAGCTGGTTGGCAATGGTCGGAACAGCTGGCCATATCAGCATTTCGCCTATTGTCAGAATAACCATACTAGTGACAAATGCGGAGAACTGTTCTGCGATCGCCGCAGCAGCAAACGAGCCAATAAATATAACCATTCCAGCGACCATCTGAACCTTTAATGTTTTAAACCATTTGACCATTGCACTGATAACCGGCTGCCCCAATACAATCAGGGCTCCATTAATAGTCCACAGCAAACTGTATTGCTTTAAAGAAATGTTCAGCTCCTGTGTATAGGCGGCAATTGTCGATTGCCATTGTACATATCCGACCCAGCACAATAAATAGCCCACACATAATATGAGCAGCGCATAAAGCTTGGTATGATTTTTAACCATCCCATTTTCCTGAAGGATGGAGGTCTGCTGACCGGAAACTGTATTTATTCCCCTGTAGCCACAAACAGCGATCAATAAAAAAATGATATACATGACAGTATTGGCCAGAAAGATTAACTGAAAAGAGTACGAGGCCACAAGACCTCCAAGAGCAGCACCAATGGCAACACCGGCATTCTGGGCTACATAGATGGCATTGAAGGCTTTGCGTCCACCTTCTTTCCATACTGATCCCGCCATCGCAAACATAGAAGGAAAAACAATCCCGGACCCAAATCCGACAAAGGTAAGAAATACCACATATGCAGGCCAGCCATGCCAAAAGGTCAAGCCGAGGAGTGCCATTACCGTGATGACAATTCCAAGTAGAATCGAACGATAGCCGCCTATTTTATCATAGAGGCTTCCCCCAATTAAATTTCCTGCGACACTGGCAGCTGCGTTCACCATTAGAACCAGGCCGGCTACCGATAAGGATTTTCCTAAGTGGTCATGAATGTAGATTGTATTAAGAGGCCACAAAAAAGAAGATCCGGTTACATTCACTGCCATCCCAATAGTTAAAAGCCATAAGGTCCGCGGCATAAGATAACGCCCCTTTTCGTATTTTTTATGTTTAGCCGGTACATTATCTTCCGGACACTATTTCGAAATCCAAAATAATTTTAGTCGGTTTTTCCTGTCCTTGCAATAGGTTTTCAATCGATTTTAATAGACAGAATACTTCTTCTTTTTCACTTGAAGCTGCTATAAAGATTTCATAAAAGTAAAGCCCCGATCCTCAGTGGATCGGGGCTTTGCCATAATTATTTATGAAGATTGTTCCGGTTCAGGATGAAATTTCGATTTAACAGGCTGTCCGCCTGATTTTTCATAGTTCTTTTTCGACTGCTTTACCGCGTCGAAGTCCCGGCCAAATTCAACATCCTGGTTATTGGCGCCATTGCGGGTCTTTTGTTCCGGATTGTTTTGTTTTGATCGCTTTTTTACCATCTGTGGACCACTCCTTAATGAGGAAGAATTATCATCTGATTTTGGAGCTGCTGCAGCTGGAGCCTCATGCGATGAAGCTGTTCCCGCTGCTGGGAGTTGGCGCTATGGGCCATCTGGGTTATATCATTATAAGCAGCTTCCAAAGACTGAAGCGCATTGGAGTATTCAAAATCATTGTAATGCTCCTGCGTTCTTCCCGATTCAAACTGCTCCTGCGCAAAACGGATTGCATCCTCACACTGCTGAAGGAGTGTATCCATTGATTCACGGGTTGCCATGGTATGTTCCCCTCCTTGAAGAATGGGTATAGAAGCTTGCATGCTTCATGAATTAGTTTGTTCATTTTTCCGTAATCCTTACCACTGTATTTCCTGCCAATTCCCCTTTTATAAGGTTTTGCGTCATGATAAGATTAATTTTATGAAAGCACTCATAATGATTTTCACCATATAGTTTACTCTTTGATTAAGGAGGGATAATTGTGGATAAAGTAAATCCTTTTCCATATGCATCCGATAATAAACGGTACCACACATGGAATTATCATTTGCGCAGTGAATTTGGCCATAAGGTTTTTAAAGTGGCACTTGATGGCGGCTTTGATTGCCCAAACCGTGACGGCACGGTCGCACATGGAGGGTGTACGTTCTGCAGTGCCGCCGGTTCTGGAGACTTTGCCGGGAACCGTGCTGATGATTTGGACACACAGTTTAATGCAATCAAAACAAAAATGCATCATAAATGGAAGGATGGAAAGTATATGGCCTATTTTCAGGCCTTCACGAATACACATGCCCCTGTTGAGGTGCTTCGTGATATGTATGAGCGGGTTCTTGAGCAGGAAGGTGTTGTCGGGCTGTCTATTGCGACCCGCCCTGACTGCCTGCCAGATGACGTAGTTGACTATCTGGCAGAGCTTAACAAGCGGACCTACCTCTGGGTAGAGCTTGGCCTACAGACTGTACATGAAAGAACTGCCCTTTTAATTAACCGCGCACATGATTATCAGTGCTATGTGGAGGGAGTAAACAAGCTCCGCAAACATGGGATCCGCATCTGTTCCCACATCATTAATGGGCTTCCGCTTGAAACACCGGAAATGATGATGGAAACCGCCCGGGAGGTTGCGAAGCTGGATATACAGGGAATTAAAATCCATCTCCTTCATTTATTAAAGGGAACCCCGATGGTTAAGCAATTTGAAAAGGGCATGCTTGAGTTTCTGTCTCTTGATGAGTATATAAATTTAGTATGTGACCAGCTGGAAATTTTACCGCCGGAAATGATTGTACACCGCATCACCGGTGATGGGCCCATCGACTTGATGATCGGGCCGATGTGGAGTGTCAATAAGTGGGAAGTGCTTAATGGCATTGATGCAGAATTAAAGCGAAGACACAGCTGGCAAGGTAAATTTTACAATCCAAGCCAAGTGGAGGCATTGTCATGAAGCTTGAAAGAATCTTACCATATGCAAGACAGCTGCTTGAGAAAGCAGTATCTCCTGGAGATATCGTTATTGATGCGACTCTGGGCAACGGACATGATACCGTATTTCTGGCTGATCTGGTGGGGCCCAACGGCAGAGTTTACGGATTCGATATTCAGGAAGAGGCTGTCCTGAATACAAAAACACGCCTGGCTGATCACGAACTGTCAGACAGGGCTACCCTTTTCCATACAAGTCATGAACACATTCTTGAGAATGTACCGCCTGTCCACCATGGAAAAATAACGGCAGCCATATTTAATTTAGGTTACTTGCCCGGGGGCGATAAAGATATTGTCACCCGTCCGCAGACAACCATTTCTGCCATCGATCAGCTCTTGGAACTGATGGCTCCGGAAGGGATTATTCTTTTGGTGATTTATCACGGCCATATAGAAGGTGCTGTTGAACGCGATTACCTGCTCCGATATGTAAAGCAGCTGGATCAAAGCCTCGCCCATGTTTTGCAGTATCAGTTTATTAATCAAAAAAATAACCCGCCGTTTATCGTTGCAATTGAAAAACGCTAAAAGCCTGCAAAAAAATTGCAGGCTTTTAATTATTTCACAAAGGCTTTTGCAAATCCGGAAGGCATCATCTTCTGCACTGTCCGGTAAGCTCTTCCGTTCATATAAAAAAAATAGCTCACCATTCCGCCTGCTCTGATCATGCTTTTGGCTAATCTCTTCACATTCCGCTGCTTCCGGACCTTATCATCGGAGAGATAGATCCCCAGCAAGCCGCGGTTAATCAGTTTATGGAAATGTTTATGAGGCAGCTTTTCCGTATGCTTGTCTGCCTCTGCAACAAAATGCTTCAATCTCGAAAACAGTTTCTCTTCGCTTTCATAGTAAAAGCAGAAATTCAGGTCTCCCCCGGCTTTGTCCTCTTCCTGATCAATCAGATAATCAAGCAGAATGTGGAGGCCCTGGATGTATGGAAAATATCCATTTCTTATATTCACCGCATGCTCCTCTTTAAAATCATCTCTCAGTGCGTAGGAAACAAGGCAGAATATCCCGAGTGTCGATCCCGAGCAAGCAGAAAACTCATACCATTCCATCTCGGGTATATCTGACCGATATTGGTGGAACCAGTTTTGCAGACGGGGTACTCGTTCTTCGACAACGACATGCTTATGTATTTGCAGATCACAATAGTAACGGCATAATTCAAGCAGATGGCTTTTTATATGGGGATATTGCTCGAGACTCGACAGCACTTCCCTGCAGGATGCTGCTAAATCTGCAAGATAGTTTCCATCTTCCTGCTCACTTCTCAGCCGATAATAATTTTTCACTGCTGCGTCAATATCCAGGGCATCCTCCATTGACTCATGAAGTGCGGCAAAATCTCCGGGATCAAGCGAGGTGCTCCGGTCGCAAAGATTGTCCAAATAATCACTGATAGTCTGATAAGCGACAATAAACTTAATCGCTGTTTCATATTTTCCCTTTGCCATCAATGACATAATAGCTCCGCCTTCACAGTGGAAGGTTTTATGTTCAATGCTGGCAAGAGCCTGCTTTCTTAACTCCGGATCAGGAATTGCTTCCGCCCGGCTCTTCCAGTATGCAAGCTCCTTATGGACAGCAGGAAGAACCTTCCGATAGACATGTGACATCAGACTAATTGGCATGGAAGGGACACTCATGACAGCAGATACCTCCTTTTGATCAGGTCTGGTGAATATTTTAAGCAAATCATTAAACCACATAACCCAGCGCCTTTAATTGGCTGTTCACGAAATCCTTCGCATATTCAAATACCTCTTCACGTTCAGGTTCATTGAAGACTTCGTGGTAGCACTTTGGCCACTCTTTGAACCTTTTTTCTGAGAAAGGCGCAAGGTTAAACCATTCTCTGACAGTTGTTTTATTCACGATTTTATCATCACCGCCCTGAACTACGAGAAGGGGTACATCCTGGATTTTATCAAGATTCTCAAAGGCCAGCTTTATGGCATAAACAAGTTCCCTGTACCATCTGACCGAAACTTTTGTCACATACAGTGAATCATTTAAATCAGCATCAAGGACATCCTGATTCCGCGTCGCCATGTCTACTGACAATCCTGCATCCATTTTCAGACCCGGCATCACTGAGTTGAGTCCAAGCGATAAAAAGTTCAGTAATTTCGAAGGCTGCTGAATCAAACCTAAACATGGGGATGACAAAATCACTCCAGCGAGATTCATTCTTTCTTCCTGCAGCAGGCGAATGGCAATCAGTCCGCCCATGCTGTGTCCTAAAAGAAAAACCGGCAATTCAAATTCATAGGCAGCCTGTACCCAATCTTTAACTTCAATGATATATTCATCAAAGGAATCAATATGGCCTCTTCTGGATCTTGAAGTCATCCCCTGGCCGGGAAGATCTCCCATAATGACATGGAAACCGGCCAAGCGCCACATTTCGATCAGCCAGCCATAACGGCGGTGATGCTCCATTGCCCCATGAACCATGACAATAACGCCTTTTGCCTCTCCTTCAGTTTCCCACTTCCACATAGTCAATCCTCCCTGCCTTTTTACGTACGATCTTATGTAAATATATTATAGCCTAGATGCAAAAATAGTTCATGAATCAGCCCCTTAAAAAACTCTTTTACCAAAATAACGTTTATCATGCCTCATATGATAAAATCAAAATAATCCAACTTATACAGGAGTGTTTACACATGATCTATCCATATAAAGATAAAGAACCTAAAATTGCAGAATCCGCATTTATTGCAGATTTCACTACCATTACCGGAGATGTTGAAATTGGGGAGGATTCCAGTATCTGGTTCAACTCCGTCATACGCGGGGATGTAGCACCAACTATCATCGGCAGGAAGGTCAATATCCAGGACAATTCCGTCCTGCATCAGAGCCCTAATAACCCGCTGATACTGGAAGACGAAGTAACAGTAGGCCATCAGGTAATCCTTCATAGCTGCATTATCCGCAAGAAAGCTCTAATTGGAATGGGCTCGATTGTCTTAGATCAGGCAGAAATCGGGGAGGGAGCATTTATTGGTGCAGGCAGCCTTGTTCCGCAGGGAAAGAAAATTCCGCCCAATACGCTTGCATTCGGCAGGCCTGCAAAAGTGATCCGTGAGCTGACACCGGAAGATATTAAAGATATGGAACGGATCAGCAGGGAATACGCTGAAAAAGCCCAATACTATAAGTCTTTGCAGAAAATGCCAAAATAAGTCTCAAGTCTTAATAGAATGGAAAATAGGCCGATAATAAACATAAAGCAATAACATATGGCGGGTGATGAATTGACGATTTATATCGGGGCAATTATTCTATTCTTATTTTTAATAGTGATATTCAGAAAAACAATGGTGAAAACGGCACCGATGTTTTTAATTGTCTTTATCCTTGTTTCTGCTGCATTTGTTTATGACAATCTTGCAGGAAGCAAGCCCCCATCAGCCGTGAACAAAATAAAATCCTGGCTTTCTGAACCAGCTGAGAAAGCCACTGCTTTTCTTGGTAACAACACAGCTGTAATTAAGATCAAGGAAGAAATAATTATTGATGCACCCGCAATCAATCAGTTTCCTGAGCTCCCCAGGGGATGCGAAGTCACGAGCTTATCCATGCTCCTGCAGCATGCGGGGATCCAGGCTGATAAAATGACACTGGCTAAAGAAATAAAGAAAAACCCTGAGCCTTATCGTATAGAAAACGGAAAAATCTATTTCGGACACCCGAATGAAGGCTTCATAGGCGATATGTACTCCTTTGATAATCCTGGTCTCGGCGTTTATCATAAACCCGTAAAAGAGCTTGCGGAAAAGTACATGCCCGGCTCCATTGAAGACCTTACCGGATCCGATTTTGAAGACTTAAAGATTCATTTGTCAGATGGCAGACCTGTATGGATAATTATCAACACAGCCTATAAACAGCTGTCTGATGATTTTTTTCAGACCTGGCATACTCCGAGCGGAAAAATTCAGATTACCTATAAAGAGCACTCAGTCCTGGTAACGGGCTATGACCTGAAATACATGTACTTCAACGACCCGCTCACAGGCGAGAAAAATAAAAAAGCACCCATAATCGATTTTGAAAAAGCATGGGTGCAGATGGGAAAGCAGGCTATTACCTATCTTCCAAATTAAAAAGCGTCCGCCAGGTATCCCTGATGGACGCTTTTGTTTAGCCTTTAAGGGGCTGCAAATCTTTATCTAACAAGTATTCTTTTTCAAAGGAGTATTTTTTCTCCACATATACCTGATGCCAAACCATGAACATCAGAACTGTCCAGATTTTGCGGCTGTTGTCCGCTTTATCCTGACAATGGTCTTCAAGCAGCTGCAATACATAGTCTTTATTAATCAGGTGATCTGTATTGCTTTCACGAATGATATTTTTCGCCCACTCATTCATCTCGTCCTTCAGCCAGTGGCGGATTGGCACAGGGAACCCAAGCTTCTTGCGGTTCAGTACATGATCCGGAACGACTCCTTCGGCAGCTTTGCGAAGTATATATTTCGTAGTGCCATTTGCCGTTTTCAGGCTGGTCGGGATTTTGGAAGCTACTTCAAACACTTCTTTATCAAGGAACGGAACACGAAGCTCGAGAGAATGAGCCATTGTCATTTTGTCCGCTTTTAATAGAATGTCTCCGCGCATCCAGGTATGAATGTCGATATACTGCATGCGGTCAACTGGATTATAGCCGCTGCTTTCTTCATATAAAGGTTTCGTGATATCCGTATAATTTAAGCTGTCTTTATAGACGTGAAGCAGATTGCGCTTCTCTTGTTCTGTAAACATTTTTGCGTTTCCGATGTAGCGCTCTTCCATAGGCGTGACACCGCGTTCAATAAAGCTTTTTCCCTTCATACCCTCAGGCATCATGCTAGCGATCATGCGAAGAAGCTTTTTGCCGATGGCAGGAATTTTATTGAAGACTTCAAGTGATTGTGGTTCACGGTAAATATTATAGCCACCAAATAGCTCATCGGCTCCTTCACCTGAAAGTACAACCGTTACATGCTTGCGTGCTTCTCTTGCCACAAAATATAGGGGCACACAAGCCGGGTCAGCAAGCGGATCGTCCATATGCCACATGATTCTCGGAATCTCATTCATGTATTCCTCAGGAGTAATGATGTAGCTGATGTTTTCGACACCCAGCTTTTCTGCTGTTTCTTTCGCCACATCCACCTCGCTGAAGCCATTGCGTTCAAAACCGACAGAGAATGTTTTAATGGCAGGATGGAATTCCTTCGCAATCGACGCAATGATGGAAGAATCAATTCCGCCTGAAAGGAAAGAACCTACAGGAACATCGGCACGCATATGCATTTTGACCGAGTCGAATAATACATCTCTAATTTCTTTTGTAAAATCAGCTTCTGATTTCTGCACTGGATGGAAAGCAGCTTTCCAATAGCGCTTAATATCCATCGGAGCACCGATTTTTTTAGTAAAATAATGTCCTGGCTCAAGCTTGTGGATTCCCTCTGACATCGTGTTTGGCTCAGGCACAAATTGGTAGGTCAGATAGTGCTGCAGGGAGTCATAGTTTAATACATCATTCTGAAGCGCCAATAGAATGCTCTTCTTCTCTGACCCATAGAACGTGCGGTCTCCCTTATCGTAATAAAAGAAGGGCTTAATCCCAAATGGATCTCTGGCTCCATATAAAGACTGCTCCTGTTTATCCCATATGACAAACGCAAACATACCGCGCAATTTTTCAACAGCTTTTTCTTTCATATGGCTGTAAAGAGCAATGATGACTTCTGTATCTGAGCTTGTTTCAAAGCTTAAGCCAGCTTTGAGAAGTTCTTCACGAAGTTCCACATAGTTGTAGATTTCACCATTAAAGATAATCCAATAACGCTCATTCTCGTAAGTCAGCGGCTGGTGTCCGCTTTCAATATCGATAATGCTAAGCCGGCGGAAGCCAAATTGAATATGATCATCAAAATAGTATCCTGAATCATCCGGACCCCGGTGTGTAATGATATCATTCATATTTTGGAATTGTTCTTTATCTGCGTCACGGTAATTTTGTGCTTTTTCATGTACACAACCAATAAAACCACACATTATGTACGTCACCTACTCCATTCTATTCTCAATATTTAGATATAGCCTCAGGCGGCTCCTTTGTCTCAGAAAACATACCCTATAATACTACCACTAATCATTTATAATTAGCACGTGGATTATAAAAAAATATGCGGGAAAATTAAGCCATTATCCGAAGTTTAAACGATAACATATAATTATAAACGACTAAAGAGCAAAAAGACCGAAAAGTGAATTATCACCCTATATTATAAAGACGCAAAAAAGAAAGCGGGAGTTACATAGTAAATGCAACTCCCGCTTTTTAAATTTATTATTCAGCTTCAGAACGAAGAATTTCTGCCTTGTCAGTACGCTCCCAAGGAAGGTCAACATCTGTACGTCCGAAATGTCCGTAAGCAGCTGTCTGCTTGTAAATTGGGCGGCGAAGGCCAAGCATGTTAATAATTCCTGCAGGACGAAGATCAAAATGCTTTCTTACTAAATCAACTAATAAATCTTCATCCACTTTACCGGTTCCAAATGTATCAACAGAAATTGAAACAGGCTGTGCCACACCGATAGCATAAGCAAGCTGAACTTCCACTTTTTCTGCCAAACCGGCTGCTACAATGTTCTTCGCAACATAACGTGCGGCATATGCAGCAGAGCGGTCAACCTTCGTAGGATCTTTGCCGGAGAACGCGCCGCCGCCATGGCGTGCATATCCGCCGTAGGTATCAACAATGATTTTGCGTCCAGTCAGACCAGCATCCCCTTGAGGTCCGCCGATAACAAAACGTCCAGTCGGGTTGATGAAGTACTTTGTATTCTCATCGATTAGTTCTTTTGGAACTACCGGGTTAATAACATGTTCCTTCAGGTTGCGCTGGATTTGCTCCAGGCTGATTTCAGGGTGATGCTGAGTAGAAATAACGATAGTGTCAATGCGGACAGGCTTGTCATTTTCATCATACTCAACGGTTACCTGAGTTTTTCCGTCCGGACGAAGGTAAGGAAGGATCTCTTCTTTACGAACTTCAGTCAGTCGGCGGGAAAGTTTATGTGCTAAAGAAATCGGAAGAGGCATAAGCTCTTTCGTTTCGTTGCAGGCAAAACCGAACATTAAGCCCTGGTCTCCTGCACCGATTGCTTCAATTTCCTGATCGCTCATTTGCCCTTCGCGTGCTTCAAGTGCCTGGTCAACACCCATTGCGATATCCGCAGACTGCTCATCAATGGAAGTTAAAACTGCGCATGTTTCGGAATCGAAACCATATTTGGCACGGGTATAACCGATTTCTTTTACCGTTTCACGAACGATTTTTGGAATATCTACGTATGTAGATGTTGTGATTTCACCTGCAACTAATACAAGTCCAGTTGTTACAGAAGTCTCTGCAGCAACACGGGCATTCGCATCTTTAGCTAAAATCGCATCTAAGATTGCATCAGAAATTTGGTCACAGATTTTATCCGGATGACCTTCAGTAACTGATTCAGAAGTAAACAAACGACGTTTTGTTGACATCTGGCTTCCTCCTTATAAATAGAAAATTGAGCGAGAAATAAGAAATGGGGAAGCGGAAAAATAACTTTTCCCTGTCATTTCATGGATCTCTGTTTGATACGGAACTCATTCCCTTAGTAGTATGAAATAAACATGGAGTTTTTATTAGAAAAATAGACAGCGCCGGCAAGAATGCCAGGTATCCATTTATCAAATGCATGCCAAAAACTCACATAGATAGTACATTCCAAAAGCCGTTCATTTCATTGCAAAATAAAAAACCTTCTCATTAGTGAAAAGGTTGAAAGCAAATCGATTCGCGCCTTTCACTCTTATCGTTCAAGGAATTACGTCCTTGCGTCAGGTTAGCACCTTTGCTGATTATTGCCTTTAGCAGGTTGCTGGGTTTCATAGGGCCTGTCCCTCCACCAGCTCGGGATAAGAGAGTATCCGTTCAAGGTTGAATCATACCGTACTTTATCGAATCATGTCAACAGATTTTCATTATTTTTCACAGTAAAATTTCGACTTTAAAAATTCAGCTTCACCCTTACAGAGAACAGCTTCCATCGTCACACTTTTTCTTTAGAAATTTATGCCTGTTTTTCGCAATCCATTTGTATATCGGATCGCCGAGAATTGAAGTGAATGGTACATATAAAAGGATGCTGATGAAAAAGGATGCAGGAAAGAGGAACAGCAGTCTCCTTACCGCATAGTACCCCTTTTTCACGCTGCCGGAGGGGGTAATAATATGAAGCTCCCTCCGCAAATCGTGTCTGGAGAATGAGATAGACCCAGGCTCTTTTTCATATTCCTGCAGGGAGATCCACTCCACTTTATTCAGCCAATCGAGTTTTTTAAGGATTCTCTTTGTTTCCTTGCATAAGGAGCATGTTCCATCATATAGGGCAATTGTCTTCATTTTAGATCAGTCCCATGTTAAAATTAACACTTTCTTCTATAATAGCATATATCGGTTATAAGGTAATCAAAGCGGAATTGCCTGTCCAATTGTGACAATTTTATAACAGAGACAAAAAAGTTTCGTAATAGTATAGACTAATCATCTCAATGTGTTATACTAATTTCGAGATGTAATCACTTTCATAAAAAAATCGGGAAAAAGGAAGGTATTCATCAGATGAACTCTGTAAGCATATCAAACGAATTGAGCGAATTATTAAATGGCAGCAACATTCAAGTGCAATTATCCGTTCCTCAGCTTGTGGAAAAAGTTTTAAACCGCAATGAAGGGTCCCTTACTTCCACCGGGGCTGTACGCGCTAGTACAGGAAAGTATACAGGACGTTCCCCTAAAGATAAATACATTGTTGAAGAAGCATCAAATAAAGATAAAATGGACTGGGGCAGCGTAAACCAGCCAATCTCTGAAGAAGCATTCTCTAATCTTTATAATAAAGTAATCAATTACTTAAAAGAAAAAGAAGAAGTATTTGTTTTCAAAGGCTACGCAGGTGCTGATAAAAAACACCGCATGCCTATCCAGGTGATCAATGAATATGCCTGGCATAACCTTTTTGCACACCAGTTATTCATTCGCCCGGCAGAAGACGAGCTATTGGATCATCAGGCAGAGTTCACAGTCATTTCTGCTCCAAATTTCAAAGCAGACCCTGCTGTTGACGGCACAAAGTCCGAAACATTCATTATCATCTCATTCGAGCGCCGCACTGTTTTAATTGGCGGAACAGAATATGCAGGAGAAATGAAAAAATCAATCTTCTCTGTTATGAACTATATGCTACCAGAAAACGGAATCCTTCCGATGCACTGTTCAGCAAACGTTGGACGTGAAGGTGATGTGGCTTTATTCTTTGGCTTATCCGGAACAGGAAAAACAACTTTATCTGCAGATCCGAACCGCAAGCTGATCGGTGATGACGAGCATGGCTGGTCTGCGAATGGAGTCTTCAACATTGAGGGCGGATGCTACGCGAAATGCATTAACTTATCCCGTGAAAAAGAACCGCAAATTTTTGATGCAATCCGCTTTGGAGCTGTGCTGGAAAATGTGGTAGTAAACAGCGAAACCCGGGTTGCAGATTACGATGACAGCACTTTAACTGAAAATACACGTGCGGCATACCAGCTTCAGGCCATCGATAATATCGTTGACCCAAGCGTTGCCGGACACCCTAATACAATCGTATTCTTAACAGCTGACGCATTTGGCGTATTGCCTCCAATCTCTAAACTGTCAAAAGAGCAGGCAATGTACCATTTCTTAAGCGGCTATACATCCAAGCTTGCAGGAACTGAGCGCGGCATTACATCACCGCAGGCAACGTTCTCTACATGCTTTGGATCACCTTTCCTTCCGCTTCCTGCAAATCGTTATGCTGAAATGCTTGGCGAGAAAATCGATGAGCATAATGCAAAAGTCTTCCTTGTAAATACAGGATGGACTGGCGGAGAGTATGGAGTAGGGGAACGTATGAAGCTTGCCTACACTCGTGCTATGATAGAAGCTGCACTCGAAGGTGAACTAAACAACGTAGAAACAATCAAGGACGAAATTTTCGGACTGGAAATTCCTCAGCACGTTACTGGAGTGCCTGATGAAGTTCTTCAGCCAAACAAAACATGGGCAGATCAGGCTGCTTATGAAGCAAAAGCAAAGGAGCTTGCTTCTAAATTCCGTGAAAACTTCAAGAAGTTTACAAGCGTTTCATCTGACATTGAAGAAAAAGGCGGACCAATCGCATAATAGAGAAAGAATTGCCGTTTGCGCGGCAATTCTTTTTTTTGAGTTTGCAGAAACACATTGAACAAAAAACGCCGGACTCTGTCCAGGCGCGCTCTTCTAGTTTGTTGAGTTTAAGGAAACAAGCTGATAAGTAATGAGTGTCTGGCTGTTTTCCCATTCCACTTTTCGGATGACTCCCATTCCGTTCAAGTCGCCGTCAATTGTTCTTTTTACCTCGACCGGGATATCAAGCGGATATAATCTGTACCCTTCTTTGACAAGTGAAAAATAATTCTCATCAAGTCTTTTTTCCCTTCCCTTTGTCACGATCATTGTGTTCAGCTCTAAAGGCATACCCATTGGTATCTCTCCTTCATTCTTTATACTTTCCTCTATTTTACCCCACCTTTTTCTGCTCTGAAAGCCTTTAAGCGAAAATCATTTGTCATTCATGACTTTTCATCCACGCACCTAAATCCTCTACCGTCTTCCGGTTTACGGCTGGCGGAAAGTAGTGGGTATAGTCAGGGAAATACCAGCTATCCACTTTTTTGTTAAGAGCCTTCAGCCTTTTTTCGAGGCGATAGGAATGCTCCACCGAGACATTATGATCCTGTTTTCCATGAATGATTAAGACAGGTGCCTGCAGCTGCTCCAGCTGAAAAAGCGGGGTACGGTATTTATACCGTTCCGGAAACTTTGTCGGAGTTCCGCCGATTACCCGTTTCATCATTCTCCTGAGATCCTTGCGCTCCACATAGGTGAGAAACATATCACTGACCCCTCCCCAAGTTACTATGGAAACGGCTTGCGGAAACTCAATTGCAGTAAGTAATGCCATTACGCCCCCACGGGAAAAACCAAATATATGAACTCTTTTTACCCGGGCATGCTCCTGAAGAAGAGTAAATGCTGCAAACGCGTCCTGCCTGTCCTCCCCTGCAAAGTCTTCGTTTCCATCTCCCCCTTGATTTCCTCTGTAAAAAGGCGCGAATACAATAAAACCTTCACAGGCAAACTGGACAATCCGGGAAGGTCTTACTTTCCCGACATTTTTTATGCCTCCTCTCAGGTAAAGGAATCCATCATATAGGTCCTCCCCCTTTGGCTCTGCCAGCAGGCCTTTTATATGTAATCCATTTGCCTGATAGGTAACAACAGATAATTCGATTGCCGGATTTGGCGAAGGGAATCTCTGTTTACTGATGATTTGGCCGTTTTTGAATTTCATGTTCCCATCCTCCCTTTTGGAGCTTCCTTTTATTTTGAGCATTTAGATCTTCATCTAAAAATGTTTTATTGGCATTCACACATTTTTTCGATTTTCATACGATAACCTAGACTTTTCAATTTGACTTATTAGCATAAGGGAGGTCTTATGGCTTATGAAAAAATGGATAAAAACCAGCATGCTGCTTATGCTTGCAGTGATGCTTATCGTTCCGTTGGCAGCCTGCGGAAAGGATGAAATGCAAACTGTCCGCATTGCTGAAGTGACACGTTCCATCTTCTATGCTCCACAGTATGTAGCCCTTGAGAAAGGCTTCTTTGAAGAAGAAGGGCTTAAAGTGGAGCTTACAACAACAGCCGGCGGAGATAAAACAATGACCGCGCTGCTGTCGGATAGCGCTGATATTGCGCTTGTAGGTTCAGAAACTTCCATTTACGTATCGGCTCAGGGATCCAATGATCCGGTCATTAACTTTGCACAGCTCACCCAAACGGATGGAACATTCCTGGTTTCCCGCAATAAAATCGATAACTTTTCATGGGATATGCTGGAAGGCAAAACATTTCTCGGGCAGCGTAAAGGCGGCATGCCGCAGATGGCCGGCGAGTTTGTATTGAAAAAGCATGGCATTGATCCGCACCAGGATTTGGATTTAATCCAAAATATTGATTATGCCAATATTGCTCCAGCCTTCGCTTCCGGCACCGGTGAATTTGTTCAGCTTTTTGAACCTACTGCAAGTGTATTTGAAAAAGAAGGAAAAGGATATATTGTTGCTTCCTTTGGAACCGAATCAGGACATATACCTTATACCACATTCATGACAAAACAAAGCTATATTGATGAAAATAAGGAAACTGTTGAGAAATTCACAAGAGCGATTTATAAAGCACAGCAATGGGTTGAGGATCATAGCGCGAAAGAAACGGCAGAAGCTATTCAAGGATATTTTGACAACACTGAGCTTGAAATCATCGAAATGGTAGTAGACCGCTATAAGAGTCAGGGGTCTTTTGCAACAGATCCTATTCTGGATACTGAAGAATGGGATAACCTGCAGAACATTATGGAAGAAGCAGGAGAGCTCCCTAAGCGCATAGAGCACGGCACACTTGTCAACACAGATATTGCTGAAGGGGTAATGAAGTAACTAAACGAAAGAGGAGGCCGACATGGATTTCCTGAAAGTTGATGCTGTCCACCACACTTATTTTACGAAAACCTCTGCTGTCACGGCCCTCTCCGATGTTTCGCTTGAAGTGGAGGAAGGAGAATTTGTTTCCTTCCTCGGTCCAAGCGGATGCGGTAAGACAACATTGCTTTCCATCATAGCAGGCCTGTTTGAACCCACAGAAGGTACTGTCACACTTGAAGGAAAGCGGGTTGAAACAGCAGAAAATGAGATTGGCTATATGCTTCAGCAGGATTATCTTTTTCCCTGGAAGAACATTGAAGAAAATATATTGCTGGGGCTGAAAATCGGGAATAGCCTCACTCCTGACAAAAAAGCTTATGCACTGAAGCTCCTTCAGGAGATGGGACTAAAAGGTGTAGAGTCACAGTTTCCGAAGCAGCTTTCAGGCGGAATGCGCCAGCGGGTTGCCCTTGTAAGAACACTTGCAACCGGGCCAAAGCTGCTTATGCTTGATGAACCCTTTTCCGCATTGGATTATCAAACCAAACTGAAGCTTGAGGATCTGGTCTCTGACACGCTTAAATCTTTCGGAAAGACAGCCATACTGGTTACACATGATATTGGTGAGGCAATCAGCATGAGTGATCGTGTTTTTCTTTTCTCCGCAAGGCCCGGACAGCTTCATAAGACATTTGTAATACCAAAAGAATTAAGAGATGAAACCCCTTTTAACGCAAGAAATCATGAAGTATATCCAGCGATTTTTCAAACTATATGGAAGGAGCTGGAGTCCCTTGAGCCCGCAGGAGAACGTTAAATTCCTCCACCGGAAATATATTCAGTCGCTGAACCGTGAAAAGAAATGGGTCCGCTTCTATCAGGCTGTCATCTTTATTGTGTTTTTTTCGGGATGGGAGCTGGCAAGCCAAAAGCAATGGATTGACCCTCTGATTTTCAGTGCGCCGTCTAAAGTATGGGGATTATTTTTAACCAAAATACAGGATGGTACCTTGATGGTCGATTTAGGCTACACTTTGTCAGAAACCGTATTTGGTTTCATTTTGGGCACTTTTTTAGGCACATTGCTTGCAGCCATCCTCTGGTGGTCACCAATGCTCTCCAAAATAGCGGATCCCTATTTGGTTGTCCTGAATTCAATGCCAAAGGTTGCTCTTGGCCCTATCTTAATCGTCGCTTTAGGCCCGAGCTTTACTTCGATCGTTGCCATGGGTGCGATTATTTCGATCATCATCACAACCATTGTCGTATATACATCTTTCAAAGAAGTAGACCCCAATTATATTAAAGTGCTTCAGACCTTTGGGGCAAATCGATTTCAAATCTTCAGGGAAGCTATTTTGCCTGCTTCATTTCCCACCATCATTTCAACTTTAAAGGTGAATGTGGGGTTATCCTGGGTCGGGGTGATCGTCGGCGAATTCCTGGTATCCTCAAAAGGTCTTGGATACATGATTATTTACGGCTTCCAAGTATTCAACTTCACCCTTGTTATGCTTTCACTGCTTGTAATTGCTGTTTTTGCAACAGTGATGTATCAGCTGGTTGAACTTCTGGAGAGAAAACTAATTAAGAATGGTTCATAAAAAAACGGCAAACCGCATGCCGTTTTTTATTTTTCCTTCAAAATTTTTTCGAGGCTCTTTTCAACTACTTTATCCTTCATGATAAAACTGTATTGACTGCTCCACCTGTCTTCCAGCAAGTTTCCCGCTGTCAGAATGGGACCGTTTGTTTCAAAATATTGATCCGTTTTGTTAAGGCTTTTCACCTCTGCGAAAAAAATAACTTTGACAAAACGCTCTTTACCCAAGTTAACTTCATATTCACCAATAAAATGTAAATTATTTAAGTCTGCTCCCGTTTCCTCGTATACTTCTCTTCTGGCTGCCTCTTCAAGAGACTCACCCTGTTCTCTTTTACCGCCCGGAAATTCCCATCCCCTCTTTTTATGATTCGTCAGCAGCCATTGGTCACCATAGCGGCAAATGACAAGAACATGTTCAGGCTCGGTTCCGAATGCTCTTTGATTAAAAGAAAAGCGCACTTTCCCGCCGTTTTCATCCAAAAAGGTTTCCATGCTATTCCCTCACTCGATAATTAAATTTTGATGTTTCCATTATAAAGGTTTATCAAGTTTTTAAAAACTTCTGGGGCTAAAGTATCAAATTACATATTTTTGAAACTTTTCTCCTTTTTTTCCCGTAAAATTAGCTGACTAACATAACTAGAGGAGTGTATATCTTGAAAAAATCTCTTGCAATCCTTACCGGCTTCTTCCTGATTTTAATGCTGACTGCATGTAATGAAACAGCCAAACCTGTTAATGAATCAGCAGCCGGCACAGAAAAGGAAGAAACCAAAACAGAAGAATCTTCTGAAATGACCTTAGAGGAAGTTTTAAAGAAATCAACTGAGGCTTCGGAAGATCTAAAAAGCTTCTCAGTAAATATGGATATGAGCCAGGAAATGAGCTCTGGTGCTGAAGGGGAAAATATGAATATCGATTCTGTCATTGATATGGATGTCACAACAGATCCGATGGCTTTTTATCAGAAAATGACTATGTCAATGGCAGGCGCAGAAGAATCCTATGATATTGAAAGCTATTTTACGGAAGAAGGCATGTTTCTTTATGATGCAGCCGGTCAGCAGTGGATGAAGTTCCCTAAAGAAATGTCTGATGATTTGCTTCAAATGTCCAGCCAGCAGACGAATCCTGGTGAGGAATTGAAGAAATTGCAGGAGTTTGTGGACGATTTTACATTTGAACAGGACGCAAAAAGCTATATCCTGAAGTTGAAAGCAGATGGAGAAAAATTCAATGATTTCGTGAAGGAAACTGCAGCAGAAACGCTGCCGCCTGAACTGGCTGCCAATGGTGAAATCCTTGATAACATGAACATCAAAGGCGTGGAATATGAAATTGTGATTGATAAAGAAACCTTTTACCCGAGTGTGCTGAATATGATTATGGACATGGAAATCACGGCTGAAGGCCAAAAAATCTCCATGAAGCAGAACATGAACGGCCAATACTCAAACTATAATAAAGTTGAAGCTATTACCGTTCCACAGGAAGTTCTTGATACAGCTGTGGAAATGGAAATGTAGAAAAGCTGAGGTGCGGCCTCAGCTTTTTATTTATGATCCTCTTCTGTCAGGATTCCCATGCTTTCAATATGCTTTCTTGCTTCATCATCTCCAAGATCATAAATCATCCCATATATTTTTTTCATTGTCTCATCATAGGCATCATTTTCACGGTCATAGTGGTATTGAACATAAGGAACATGGGCTCTGAAAAAATTTTGCCATTCTGTCGAATAGTTCTGGTCAAAATATTCTCTCAAGGCAATAATTTCATCATCATTTGCCTCAATTTTATAATTCCAGGTGGAGTCAGTGGCGCTTTGAGAAATCTCACCCGAACCAAGCGTTATATAATACGTCTTTTTATTTCCTTCCAATCCTGTCAGCCCCTTTTTTGTTCATTGCTGTGACGCAGATTCAACACCGGTTAATTTTTCTTTGCATAGCACGATATTTTTCATTTCTATAGTTATCGTATCCCACATTTATGATAAAATTATACAAAATTACGATCATTCTTCTTAAGCTGACATATACTAAGTTAAACAATTGAAAGTCAGCTTTTCCAATTTACATGGGGTGAATATTTTTCTGCATCAGGGGTATTAAATTAAGTATACTATAGAAAACCAGAGTTTTTTTTAAGGAGGTGTTATCGTGAAACTGATTGATGAGCTATATGAACTTTACAGGAATAAGCTGACAGGTGACGAAGAGGATATCGATATGCTCGCTTTTGCCTTCTTAGAAGAAATGGACAGGGAAGACCTGCTGAATATTATCAAGGACCTCGATAATCAGGAATTATATGATTTAATGGGGCTTTATCTGATTGAGAGCTTAAAAGGGAAATTCGCCAGTGAAAATTACGGCCAGCGCAGAAGCCCGATCATTCACCACCGGAACATACACTAAACTATACATATCCGAATTTAGAATTACGATCCATATACTCGAAGGCGGCCTAAAGCCGCTTTTTTATTTTTTGACAAATAAAAAGACCAGCTTTCCAGCCAGTCTTTGTTTATTATCCAAGGTATGCTTTAAGCATCCAGATATGTTTTTTCAAGCTTTGCTTTACAGCAATCAGCATGTCGCCTGTACCTTCATCTTTGGCTTCTTCTGCAAGCTCGATTGCTTCCTGAAGCTCGTCCACCATTTTTTCGAAGTCGTCAACGACAGATTGGACCATTTGTTCTTCATTTTCTTTTCCTGTCGCTTCTTTAAGGGAACTAGTCTCCAGAACTTCCTTCATCGTTGCAACCGGTTTAGCCTCAAGAGCAAGGATTCTCTCAGCCAGTTCATCTACATGTACGTTGGCTTCATTATAAAGCTCTTCAAATTTTGCATGAAGGGTAAAAAAGTTTTTACCTTTAATATACCAATGGAAATTGTGAAGCTTTACATATAGAACTGTCCAGTTTGCTACTTGCTGGTTAACAGCTTTTACTAATTCTTTACTCATAATAATCATCCTCCCAACAATAGAATACCCACATTCAGAGAATTAAAACCTGTACATGGCCATGGCGAAATTTTTCATTATGAGCTGCTTTCATGGTAAAATATTGAGAGTAAAGGGGGAGAAAGATGTACACGGTATTAGTCATATCGATCATAATCGTGATTGTGGTTCTGCTGCTGAGCGTCATTACCACATCAAAGGCTTACCAATTCAAGCATACGGTAGACCCGATTGATCCGCTTCCTGACAGCGGGCAGAAACAAAAAGAGGCTCTTGAGGAGCAAGAAGATAACCAAAACCGTTCGTAAGCATACGCTATAATATAAACAGCCTCCGTACAGCCGGAGGTTTTCTTTTTAAAAGGACGGAAATATACATGTGGAGAGGACATTAAGATGGATATATACTCCATGATGCTTACAGTATTTTTAGTATTAAATATTATCCTTGCTGTATTTGTTATCTTTCTGGAGCGGAGGGATGCAGGCGCTACATGGGCATGGCTCATGGTTTTGTTCTTTCTTCCTCTTCTTGGTTTTTTCATGTACCTCTTTTTTGGACAGAATTTAACCCGAAGAAAGATGTTCCAATGGGAAGACCGCAAAAAAATTGGAATTGATGAACTGCTGAACAATCAAATCAGAGGAATTAAGGAAAAGGATTTCCATTTTCGAAATGCTACCATCGAAAACTCCAAAGACCTTATCTACATGCATCTTGTAAACAATGATGCGGTATTGACCCAGGATAACGAGGTCAGAATTTTTACAGACGGGAAAGATAAATTCAATTCACTTGTGGAGGATATAAAAAGGGCAACTGATCATATCCATCTGCAATATTATATCTTCAAGAGAGACAACCTGGGGAAAAGATTAATCAATCTTTTAACGGAAAAGGCCAAAGAGGGCGTTAAAGTCAGGCTTCTCTATGATGAACTTGGCTCAAGAAGCCTGCATAAAAGGGCGTTTAAAGAGCTGATTGCGGCAGGAGGAGAAATTGAGGCCTTTTTCCCTTCGCGGCTGCATTTTATCAATTTGAGAATCAATTATCGGAACCACCGGAAAATTGCCATTATTGACGGCCAGATTGGGTATGTTGGCGGTTTTAATGTCGGGGATGAATATCTCGGGCTGAATCCAAAGTTCGGATATTGGCGTGATACCCATTTAAGAATCAGAGGAAGTGCTGTCCATTCTCTGCAGACCCGCTTTATCCTGGACTGGAACCAGGCTTCCCACCGCCATGACATTTTCTATGCTCCTGAGTATTTTCCGCTGGGCGAGTCTCAAGATAGCGTAGGGATGCAGATTGTTACCAGCGGTCCGGATTCCGAATGGGAACAAATTAAAAATGGTTATATAAAAATGATTTCATCTGCACGTAAGTCCATTTATATCCAAACCCCATATTTCATTCCTGATGCAAGCCTCCTGGATGCATTGAAAATAGCTGCATTGTCAGGTGTGGAAGTGAACATTATGATTCCGAATAAACCTGACCACATGTTTGTTTATTGGGCCACTTACTCCTATATTGGGGAAATGCTGAAGGTAAATGCAAATATCTTTATATACGAAAATGGCTTCATACATGCAAAAACCCTGATTGTGGATGAAGAAGTTTCATCGGTAGGAACTGCCAATATAGACGTTAGAAGTTTCAGGCTCAATTTTGAGGTAAATGCTTTTATTTATGATCAGGAAGTTTCAAAAGAACTGACAGAGAGCTTTAAGGCAGATGTCCAGCTTTCAACAAACCTGACTGCAGAAGCTTACAGAAATAGGGCCTTAAAAATAAAATTGAAAGAATCCATTTCAAGGCTGCTATCGCCAATACTATAAAACGGGCTGAAAGAATCAGCCCGTTTTCTTTATGCAAAAACCTGTTTCAAGTCATCCTTCGATTGCTGCAGCCAGAATCTCATAAGACGCTTTGCCCCTTCAAGATCATGAAGCTTCGCCTGCCCGCATTGCTTCTCATTTGCAGCGGGGATTTCGGTAATTTCAACCGCATCTTTCATTGTAGCTTCCAGCAGATCAATTATTTCTTCAACGGACGGCTCCCCGCTTACGACTAAATAATAGCCGGTCTGGCAGCCCATCGGGGAAATATCAATAATGTCAAAATGCTCATATTTCTCTGCATGTGTTCGGATATTAAACGCAAGCAAATGCTCAAGTGTGTGAATGACATCGGGTTTCATCGCCTGTTTATTTGGCTGGCAGAACCGGATATCAAACTTGTTCACTAACCCGTCACTGCCCACCTTATGGACACCGCAGTGCCTCACGTAAGGCGCTTTTACAGCATTATGATCCAGCTCGAAACTTTCTACTGAAGGCATATAATACACTCCCCTAAAGTTTTCCTTTTACTATAACATAATATCCGACTAAATTCATCAAATTAATATGAAAATTATGACTTTTTCATGATAATATGATATTTTAAAAGAAATTATGTTTAACAAGGAAAGGTAATGCCATGCTTAAGAAAATTCTAATTTCACTATTTCGTTTTTATCAAATTGTGATTTCCCCGCTCAAGCCTCCTACATGCCGGTTTTATCCGACATGTTCCCATTATGGGCTGGAGTCAGTTAAGCGATTTGGCGCCTTCAAAGGCAGCTGGCTGACAATAAAACGGATCCTTAAATGCCATCCCCTTCATCCGGGCGGTGTCGACCTGGTTCCAGAGCAATGGCCCAAAAAGAATAAAAATTAACCCTTGTATCCGTCCACAACAAGGTCAAGCTTGCCTGTGCCAGGATGAATAACAAGCCCATGCACAGGCACATCTGCCGGCATCAGCGGATGCTTTTTCACCATATGTACGCTATGGGACACACTATCCTCTACATTTTCAAAACCTCTTAGCCAATCTTCTGCAGCGATTCCTGAGTATGTCATCGTATCCAGTGCATCGTCCGTAATGCCTCTCTCCTTCATGCTGCTGACAACCGCATCAGCTTTCATTCCGCTCATACCGCAGTCATGATGGCCAATAACAAACACTTCTTTAGCCTGCAGCTGGTAAACAGCTATTAATATGCTTCTCATAATACTTCCAAATGGGTGGGTTACTAAAGCTCCCGCGTTCTTAATGATTTTCACATCACCGTTTTTTACATTAAGCGCTTTTGGCAAAAGCTCTACTAAACGTGTGTCCATGCAAGTCAGAATAACCATTTTCTTATTAGGAAATTTCGTTGTTTCAAACTCTTCGTACTTTTTTTCTTCAACAAATTGCTGGTTATGGTTTAAGATCTCTTCTAAAAGTTTCAATTGTTCCACTCCCTGTCTTTTTGTGAATACTTTGATTGTAAGAGCTATTGCTCCCATACTTGACGAAAAAATGTCAATACTAATAAAGACCTTTCACTGGCCTCTACAATTATGATACATAAAGTAGAAGCTGCAAACAAATTTTTTCCTTGCTTTTTAGCTGGATATTTTGTAAGATTACTAAGGAAAATCGTAATGATTACGTATTAATACCATACTTATAAACATTATTTAAAATATGGTCCGTTCTTTAAATCGTAATAACTACGCTTTATAAAAGGAGGAGAAAAATGAAAAAGGCATTTTTGATATATATTCTGGGGCTAATCCTTGTTCTTTCTGGCTGTACAGGTGATAAGACAGAGGAAAACAGCAGCAAAACTATGGTTTATACAACGGTTTATCCTCTTCAATACTTTACTGAACAAATCGGAGGAGAAGCGATAGAAGTTAAAACCATCTACCCGCCCGGGTCGGATGAACACACTTTTGAACCATCTCAAAAAGATATGATGAAGCTGGCCGATTCAGATCTATTTATTTTTATAGGACTGGGTCTTGAGGGTTTTGTGGAAAAGGCAAAAGAAACATTGAAAAATGAGAATGTTAAAATGGTCGCCGCAGGAGAAAATATTGAGTTTGTCCACTCAGATGTAAATCATGATCCTGTGCATGAAGAAGAACATGCTGATGAAGCTGAGCATGAAGATGAACATGCTGACGAACACGGAGCTGAATCATCAGAAGAGGACCATGATCATAACCATGGAGATATCGACCCTCATGTTTGGCTGGATCCTTTATACTCGAAAGAATTGGCAGAATCAATTAAAGATGCTTTAGTGGAACAGATGCCTGAGAAGAAGGAGCATTTCGAAAAGAATTATTCGGAGCTTGCCCAAGATCTTGACAATCTCCATAATGACTTTGTGCAGACAGTTCAAAATGCTGTGCATAAGGAATTCATCGTTTCACACGCAGCATATGGTTATTGGGAAGAACGATATGGTTTGGATCAAATCAGTGTATCCGGTTTAAATTCTTCCAGCGAGCCTACTCAGAAAGAACTGCAGAAAATCATTGCGGAAGCAAAAGAACATGACTTAAAATATGTATTTTTTGAACAGAATGTCAGCTCAAAACTGACTGAAATTCTGCAAAAAGAAATTGGCGCAGAACCGTTAATGCTTCATAATTTATCGGTCCTTACAGAAGAAAATATAACAGAAAATCAAACATACTTTACACTTATGGAAGATAATTTGGCTTCATTGAAAAAAGCGCTAAATAAATAAGCTCACCAGCCTCCCGCATTGGGAGGTCTTTATTTGGGACTACAATGGGCTTTCATATTATTTATGCAACAATTGGAGTTGGCTTGCCGCTGATGATGCTCATTAATGGTGACAGGCACCGCCCGAATTTTGTCGAATTCAGCAGTGCCATTAATGCATATTGCAAAAGCGATGCATGTGCTGCACCGCTTTTTTTTAATATAAAAAAGTTTATTATTTTTTTTATCGGGAATGTATAGAATAACAATAACTAATAGGAGTGATACATATGTTATCAACCGTTATTTTGCTTGGAGCTGCTTTTGCCGCTGCTGCTGGATTAAGCTCCTTTGCCATTAAAGAAGATTCATTTATTAAAGACGAAATTACTCAATAATTGATTATAAAAGGCGCTGCGTATGCGCCTTATTTTTTTGCAATCAAACGAAAACCGCCTTCCAAAATAGAACGGCGGTTTTCTTCTACAAGACAAAGCATTCCTTTGAGATTGTTACTTTACTCAGTCTTTTCTCATTAATCTCATAACCAATACCCGGTTTATCAGGAACCTTAATCATCCCGTTTTTTACGGTGACTTCAGGGAGAATAATATCTTCCTCCCAATACCTTTCTGACGCTGAAATATCACCGGGAATGGCGAAGCCCTCCAAAGAAGCCAGCGCAATATTATGTGCACGGGAGATTCCGAACTCGAGCATACCTCCACACCAGACTGCGATTCCTTTATCCAGGCAATAATCATGAATTTTCTTTGCTGTACCTAAACCTCCAACCCGGCCAATCTTAATATTAATAACTTTACAGCTTCCAAGCTCGACAGCTCTTCTGGCATCATTAAAAGTAACAATACTTTCATCCAGGCAGATCGGTGTTTGCAATTCCTTCTGAAGCTTTGCATGATCAACAATATCATCATATTCAAGCGGCTGTTCAATCATCATAAGCCCGAAGTCATCAAGCCTTTTTAAATGGTCTATATCATCCAATGAGTAAGCTGAATTAGCGTCAGCCATGATTGGCAGATCGGGGTAATAGCGGCGGATCTCTGAGATCAATTCATAATCATTTTCGGGGCTGATCTTAATTTTGACCCTTTGATAGCCGCTTTCCAGATAGTTTTCAATTTGTCTTCTTACTTCTTCCTTTGTTTTGGCGCCAACAACCACACCGGATAGGATCTGTTCCCTCTTGCCGCCTATAAATTTAGAAAGAGAAATATCTTCTTTTTTGGCAGCCAGGTCCCATAGGGACGTTTCCAGTGCTGCTTTCGACATTTGATTCCTTCTCAGAGCATCAAAAACACGTCCTGCATCTGAAGGATGCTTTATATCCGCATTACGCAAGATCGGGATAAGAAACTCCTTTAGCACATGATAGCTCGTCTCAACCGTTTCCTCTGTATACCAGGGGGAAGAAAAAGCGACTCCTTCTCCGTATCCCTTCCGTCCTTCTGTATCAATTACTTCAACTATAATTCCCTCTCTGTCCTTAACAGTTCCTAAATGAGTGGAAAATGGCGTTTTTAGAGGCATCGCGATTTTATATAAAGTAACTGTTTTTATATCCATGCTAATTCCCGCTTTCCTCGAGCAGTTCGCGAAGCTTCCTTCTTAATATCTTCTTCGAAGCATTCCTGGGAATTTCATTAATCATGATGATCTTTTTAGGCACTTTATACTTTGCCAGCTTCTCTAAGCAGTACTCAATCACTTCTTTTTTATCCAGGCTTTCTTCTCCGGCAATAAAGGCGACTGGCACTTCACCCCAAACCTTGTCCTTCATGCCAATCACTCCTGCATCCGATATTTGGGAGTGTGAAGCAAGGACACCCTCGATTTCAGCAGGATAGATATTTTCCCCGCCTGAAATAATTAAGTCTGACCGCCGATCAAGTACATATAAAAAGCCTTCTTGATCGACATAGCCTATATCTCCGGTTGAGAGCCAGCCATCCTTTATTTTTTTCGCGGTTTCTTCTTCAAGGTTTAAATACCCTTTCGTCACATTGGGACCTTTCACAAGTATCTCACCCGCTGCTCCGGGATTCGCAAGCTCCCCATTTGGATTAACAATTTTCAGCTGGGAAGGAAATAAAGGCTTTCCGGCTGAACCTAATTTGCTGAAGCTGTATTCCGGGGCCAGAGTAACAATCTGTGAAGAAGTCTCCGTCATTCCATAAGTCTGGTAAACAGGAATAGCCTTCTCTCTGCAAACTTCCAGAAGAGATTTCGCTGCTGGACCTCCCCCTAATAACATACATCTGAAATAGTCCGGCAGCTCCTCATTTTTTAGTTCAGCTGCAATCCTAGTAAGCATCGTACTCACAACAGACATGATGGTCACTTTTTCGCCGGAAATGGCTTCGATGGCTTTTTTCTCATGGAAAGATTCAAAAAGAACCATTTTCATGCCGTAGATGATGCTTCGCATTAAAATGGAATAGCCGCTAATATGAAAAATCGGAACAGCACACAGCCAGCTGTCGTTTTCATTCAGCCCTAAGTTTAATGCAGAACCCACTGCACTCCACCAATGATTACCGTAGGTTTGCAGAACGCCTTTCGGATTCCCCGTTGTGCCGGATGTATACATGACAGTACAAACCTCATTAAGACTTACTTCCTCTATTAATGCCGGCTTGGCAGGATCTTTCCTGAAGAGCGCTTCTTTATGTATCGGCGAAATTCCCCATAAAGAGTTTACAACCTTTTGGCTAATCCCATCAAAGTAACTCTCTGTTAATAGGAAAGCGGACTTCGAATCATCCATTTGCCAAATTAATTCCTCTGCAGTCAGCCTGTTATTTAATATAACGGCCTTTACATCGATTAGCTGCAGAGCCAAAAGGATAAAAACAGTGTCTTCATGATTACGCAAGAGCACACCTGCAAACTGGCCTCCCGTTAATCCAGCTGCCTGTAATTGCCCTGCTATCGTGTAAGCACGATCATATACTTCGGAAAATGTATAGGTTTTTTCCAAAAAAGACAGGGCTGGACGTTCGGGTGTTATGAATGCCCGCTTTTGAAGAAAATTCGGCACTATTTGAGCTTCCATCATAAAACCTCATTTCATGCGATTCTTTCATATAAAAACAGCCTGATGGACTAGCCATCAAGCTGAAAAAATAGTATACCCCTGAAATCAAGGGAAACGCGGGAATTGACCAAAGTCCGGCTTGCGCTTTTCTTTAAATGCGTCACGGCCTTCTTTCGCTTCATCCGTTGTATAGTATAGAAGAGTTGCATCACCGGCAAATTGCTGGATTCCAGCAAGTCCATCCGTATCGGCATTGAAGGCAGCCTTCAAGAAACGGATAGCAGTCGGGCTCTTCTCCAGGATTTCTTCACACCACTTAATTGTTTCTTCTTCCACTTTCTCAAGCGGCACAACCGTATTAACAAGCCCCATATCCAGAGCTTCCTCGGCACCGTACTGGCGGCACAGATACCAAATTTCGCGTGCTTTCTTATGACCCACGATTCTTGCAAGATATCCTGAACCGTAACCCGCATCAAAGCTTCCAACTTTTGGTCCTGTTTGTCCAAATACAGCGTTATCAGCTGCAATCGTTAAGTCACATACGATATGAAGGACATGTCCTCCGCCAATCGCATAGCCTTTTACCATCGCAATAACCGGCTTTGGAATGACACGGATTAAGCGCTGAAGATCCAAAACATTTAAACGAGGGATCTGGTCATCCCCAACATATCCGCCATGTCCTCTGACAGATTGGTCTCCGCCTGAACAAAATGCTTTGTCTCCTGCACCCGTTAGGACAATAACACCTACATTTTCATCATCACGTGCGTACGCAAATGCATCAATTAATTCCATTACCGTTCTTGGAGTAAAGGCATTGTGGACTTGCGGTCTATTGATGGTAATTTTCGCAATTCCATTGTATGTTTCATACATAATTTCTTGGTACTTTTTTCCTGCAACCCATTCTACAGCTGACATACATGAATCCTCCTCAATATGTATTGTATTAGATAGCGCGATAATTGCCGCACAGCTTTGCGCCAGCAGAGGTCATCATTCCTCAATCTTTACTGGCTTTTGTATTAATCTCCCCAGATTGCGACAAAAACCCACTTACTATTGTACCAAATAATTCAGGTTTCTCCACATGAATTGCATGTCCTGCATTTTTAACGGACTTCCACTGAACATTTGGCAATGCTTTCGACATCTCCTCTGCAATTCTGCAGAATTTTTGGTCCAGCTCCCCGGTCAATAGAAGGACTGGCATTTTCAGATTACCGAGCTCCTCCCACCATGATGGCTGTGAGCCGGTGCCCATGCCAATCAGGCTGTTTGCCAGACCACCAATAGAATTGGCCATACGCTGGTTTCTTATTCTTGCGCGGATTTGATCAGGAAGATTCCTTTGGCTTTGAAATAAGGGAATATTCTCCCAATAGCCGATAAAATCCTCAATGCCTCCCTTCCTGATTTTGCCAGCCAGCCTGGTATCCTGCACTCTTCTTTCATGCCTTTCCTCTTCTGTCCTAAGCCCGGGAGAAGCACTTTCCAAAATCAGTGTGCGGACTTTTTCAGGATATTTAACTGCAAAAGTCAGCGCAAGCCGCCCACCCATGGAATATCCAAGAACATCAATTTTCCCGATTCCCATCTCTTCTAAGAGACTGTTTATTACAGCGGCACACTCTTCTATTTGATAATGGCCAATATCAGATGGTGCTCCAGACTTACCATGGCCGATGATATCCAAAGCTATTGTCTTCGAATGACCTTCCCAGAAGGGAGCGAACTCTCTCCACCCCTCACTATTTCCCGTGAAGCCATGAAGAAGCAGGAGCGGAAACCCCTTCCCCCACGTATCGACATGATAGTGAACTCCATTCATGACATATTTCATCGGCATTCACCCTTCCAGCAATCGACTTATTTCCCGGGAAACAGAATTCCACAATTCTCGATGCTCGGTTAGATTCCTGTCCCGATTTGTCGTAATTTCCATTACCTTCAAGCCAGGTATGTCCATGTTCCGTTTGAAGGCGGAAATAAAGTGTTCCCAATCCGAAATTAAATCATATTCTCCGCCAAACATCTTAATGGCATGGCTGAAATCAAGATCCAGAGGTGTTCCGAAAAGTTTTTCAAAATTATTGGGGTAATTCGCCTGAGGCAGGAATGAAAAGATTCCGCCTCCATTATTATTAATCAGCAATATATTGATATCAATTCCATACAGCTTAGAGGCAATTAATCCATTTAAATCATGAAAAAATGTTAAATCACCCAGCACAAGATAGAGCGGCTGGGATGCCATTCCGGCACCAAGAGCGGTTGAAACAGTGCCATCAATGCCATTTGCTCCCCTGTTGGCCATTACTTTAATGCCTTTTTGATTAAAGTGGAAGAAAGTATCAAGGTCCCTTATAGGCATACTATTTCCTACAAATAAGGTTGAGCCTTCCGGTAGCATTTCAGCCAGCTGATAAAATAATTTCCCCTCGCTTAATTTTTCTACTTGTTTTATATCCGCTAGCCTTAATCTTGTAATATCATTCATTTTTTTCCACACGGCAATGAATTCATCATTATCCGGGTTATTTAGATACGGAAAAACAGATTCGCAGAACAGCAGCTCATCGCAATGAATCATTTCAGTCGAGAGCAATGAGGGATCACGCCATCCGCCGCCCCCATCAACAATTATCTGCCGGGCAGTACTGTTTTCTTTCATGAAAATGGACAATGGCTTTGATACAGGCGTAGCACCGAAGCGAATGATGACATCCGGCTTAAGCGCTTTTTTTGCATCATCATTTTTCAAGAAGGTATCATATGCATCCATAATGAAGCTGCCATCATGCAGTCCGCTTCTCAACTGTGATAATGGATCGGCAATGATCGGAAAGTTCAACTTTTCCGCCAGTTTAATAACGGCAGCCGGGAAGCCGGATTTTTCCAGATGACCGCAGACTATAATCCCTTTTTGTGCGGAGTTTAAAACCTGTGCCATTTCTTTGTACTCTTCGTTAGGCAAACTAAGCTTGCCACCCTGAATATTTACATACCCCTCTGTTCGTTCACTAAGCTCAAATAAATCAGCACGATCCAGCTGGGGAACTAGCGGCTCACGGAAAGGAAAATTAAGGTGAACAGGTCCAGCCGGCGAACTCTTAGCGGCGGAAGCTGCTCTCGCACATACTGTTCGGGCATAACGGAGCATTTCTGCTGAATTCTCGGGAGGAGCCATTTCAACAAACCACTTTACATTATTACCGTACAAATGGATCTGATCGATCGCCTGTGGAGCGCCTACATCCCTTAATTCATGAGGCCGGTCTGCCGTAAGCACGATTAGCGGCACCCTGGAATACCTGGCTTCCACAATGGCAGGGTAGTAATTGGCTGCAGCTGTTCCGGATGTACACAGCAAAGCTGCTGGTCTTTGGGATGCTTTAGCAATCCCCAACGCAAAAAAGGCAGCCGAACGCTCGTCTACATGAATATGTACACGAAGCTGCGGATGCTCTGCCATTATCATTGCCATTGGGGTAGATCGGGAGCCGGGACTGACCACGACATCCTCTACCCCGCTTTTTACTAATTCAGCCACAAATGCGGCTATATATGAAGTTAAAGCTTCCTGATGATTCACTTTTCATAACCCCCAAGAGCCGTAAGCATAGGCCGGAATTTAATCTTTGTTTCCTGGTATTCGCTTTCGGCATTTGAATCCTGTACCACTCCGCAGCCTGCAAATAAGGATGCCTCATTCCCCTGAATAAGACCGGATCTTATGGCAACAGCATATTCGCCATTTCCTCTAAAATCCATCCATCCTAATGGAGCCGCATAAAAGCCGCGATCCAGTTCTTCTGCTTCTCTGATTTTTTCTACTGCTTCTCTTTTAGGCAGGCCTCCAAGAGCAGGAGTCGGGTGAAGACGGTCGACTAAAGCAAGAAGTGAAGCATCTTCCTTGGTTTTTCCTATTACCGGGGTATATAGGTGCTGAATATCCCGCATCTTCATCAGCTGCGGCTCATTCGGCAGTTCAACTTCTGTGCAGGATTCTTCCATTGCTTCCTTTATCATATCAACCACATATTGATGTTCAGTCAAATTCTTCTGATCATGCAATAATGCTTCACCAAGGATATGATCATCTTCTTCCGTTTTGCCTCTGGGGATGGAACCTGCCAGACAAGTTGTAAATACGTTTTCTCCGTATTTTTTTATAAGGCGTTCTGGAGAGGCTCCAATAAAGCAGTCACCGTTTGATTCAAACGCAAAGATAAAACTTTCACTTTGCATTTTCATCAGATTCTGGAGAACTCCTTCAATCTCAATCGGCTTTTCATAAATAAGCCTGGATTCCCGCGCAAGCACAACCTTTTTTAATAAAGATCCTGATTTTAGTTCATCAACAATTTCATCTACTGTCTCCATCCATTTTTCCGGATTGATATCTGCTTCTTCCTGAAGAGTGTTCGCACTCTCAGGATGATAATCATTGATTGAACCTATTAGCATGCTTCTTTCAGTCGCTATCTTTTCAAAAAGAGATTCACCATCATGCTGTGTACAGACAACATTTGTTGTCAAATAGGCCTGTCCATTCATTTCACTGTACATATAAGCCGGCACATGAAAAAGGGAATCGGAATACTTGGACCAAAGCTTAGTTTTCTTCCTTAAAGGATCAAAAGAAAAACCGCCAAACATCACGGGCCCTGTAGCATTTTTATTATAAGGGTTAAAAATAATACTGTTTTTAATAAAACGCTTCCATTCTTTTTCAACATGATTAAATCTGCCCGTACTCTCGTCTGACTGGATTTGCCTGCAAATGCCAAGCCCGATTATATATGCTTCCCCGGAAGGATCCTTCCAGAAAAAGCGTTCACCAAAAAAACGGCTCTTTCCTGCCGCATAAAAAGAAAGGGGTTCTATATGATTTATTTTTTTCACTTCGCTCACTAAAACAGGCTTTGATAAGGCTCTGGCCCTTTCAATCGCCTCCTGGATCCCTTCTTTTAGTTCCGTATCTTGTATCGTAACCAAAAAAATCCCTCCAATAACAGCTTAAATTGCCGTTATCCTACTTTAAACTTATTCTAAGATACACCTGTGATTCAAGGAATGTCAATGATGTCAATCAAACCATTCCTTATTGTATCCTTTATATTATAGCTTACTTCCGGCATCTATAATATCAATTAACTCAGGTTCACTTTAAATAACTGTTACGTAAAACCATTCATGGCAAATACCGGTACATTTTACGGCAATAATACGTTGACACTCCTGCTGTATTTACCTAAACTTAAGGTGTTTGGTATAGTTAAGTTATTTGGGCTTACTTTGACAATACCCTGATAATCGTTTAAAATAAACAAGTTTGAATGATGCAATACATGATACCATTACAGAATAGATAAATAAGGGGAGAGTTATCATGCAACCACAAACACAGACCAATTTTCCGCCTGCTTCCAGCTCAAAGAACTGGAGAGTCTGGTGGCAGCTGACCAGGCCTCATACTTTGACCGCTGCTTTTGTTCCGGTTTTACTTGGAACAGCTCTTGCAATGGAACTTACCGAAATAAATTTCAGCCTGTTTTTAGCCATGCTGGCAGCAAGTCTGCTGATTCAGGCTGCTACTAATATGTTTAACGAATATTACGATTTCAAAAGAGGGCTTGATACGGAAGACTCTGTCGGAATCGGCGGAGCGATCGTCCGTGAAGGAATCAAACCAAAAACGGTCCTGAATTTGGCCTTTGGGCTTTACGGGGTTGCGATATTGCTTGGTTTCTATATTTGCATGAACACAAGCTGGTGGATTGCAGCAATCGGACTTGCCTCCATGGCAGTAGGATATTTATATACAGGCGGACCGCTTCCGATTGCCTACACACCATTTGGTGAATTATTTGCAGGTTTTTTCATGGGCATGCTAATCATCCTTATTTCTTTCTATATTCAGGCAGGAACCGTAACCGCAACAAGTGTTTTAGTTTCGTTCCCTATATTGATTCTTGTTGGCGCCATTCTGCTGGCCAATAATATCAGAGACTTGGATGGCGACAAGGAATTTGGCCGTAAAACATTGGCTATTCTTTTAGGAAAAAAAGGAGCGATTAACCTGCTTGCCGGTATGTTCATCGTGTCTTATGCATGGGTCTTCATATTAATCGCCATGAGCATCATAACACCATGGCTTGCTATCGTTGTCCTTAGTGCGCCTAAGGCCATTAAAGCAACGAAAGGCTTCATCGGCAAAACACTTCCGATGCAAATGATGCCTGCGATGAAAGCAACTGCACAGACAAATACAATCTTTGGCTTCCTTTTATCAGTAGGCCTGTTTCTCGGATATCTACTATAATCATTTAATAAACCTCTGCTTTTATGGCAGGGGTTTATTGTTTGGAAAAAAACAGCAGAAATCGTAATTCTAGTTTCATCCCACTTTTAACGGGTATTTTTTACGTAAGGAAGAGGCAGGCCGTAAAATTAATTCTTCCGTTATGATTTTACAAACTACGTCCATACTAAACCCATATGGATTACGATTTGATATCCGGCGGAGCAAAACTGTCAGAGCTCGCTTTATTATAGGCTTGACTATCAGATCAGCAGGCTTTTATAAAAATCAGCAAAACCAAGGATGTGACATAATATGTTGACCAATGAACAGATCAGCACTTTAAAAAAGGAATTGAATGATGAGAAGGAATCACTGGAATCCCAGCTGCAGGGAAATAAAGAAGGCAGTCTGGAAGGTGCAAGTGCCAGAGATGCAGTAGGAGAGCTATCTCTGTATGATAACCATCCAGCAGATATGGGTTCTGAACTTTATGAACGCGAAAAGGATTTTGCATTAGAAGAGCACCATGACTCTGAACTCAATAAAGTGAATGCAGCACTGCAGGCAATTGAAGACGGTTCATACGGCAAATGTAAACAGTGCGGTTCTGATATTCCATACGAGCGGCTGGAAGTGATCCCGGCAACCCTTTACTGTAAAGAGCATAGTCCTGAACAAAATGTGCCGGGAGACCGTCCTGTTGAGGAAGATGTGCTTGAACCTGCTCATGGAAATACCTTTCAGCATCATCAATTCAGGGAAGTAGTAGATAATGAAGACAGCTTTCAGGAAGTTGCCCGTTATGGCACTTCTGAGACACCCTCTGATTTAAGGGGCGACTATGAAGATTATAACTCACTTTATAATGAAGGCCATGATGACGAAGGGTTTACAGAAGATTATGAGACATTTGTCGGAAATGACCTTGAAGGCAAGGAGAGAAAAATCTATCCTTCCAAGAAACAGGAAGAGTATGAAGCCATGCTGGATGAAAATGATATCGAAGCACCTTTCGGGGATGTGCCGTATCATGAGACTGACGGCTATGTGGATGAAGATAAGGATTAAAGTAAAAGCGATGCAGCTGCATCGCTTTTTTATGTCAAATGGCAAAGTAAGATATCCTTATTTATAGTTTGGATTCGATATCCTGGATAATCTCATCAATCGTATCGGAAACATCGTTTGTGCGGCGGGCAATGGAGATGCTGAATTCCAGCAATTCTTTATAATTTTTCACCGGAATAGAATCACTTGTTTTCTCGAATTCATTTAGTTGCAGTCCAATATTTTGAAGATGCAGCAAAACTTCTTCCATTGATCCTCTCTCGATTTGGTACACTTAACAGCTACCCCCTTTATATCTAATGATTTCATTATCAGGGTTTTTAAACCTTTTTTGTAGTGGAAATTTTTTCTAATAATTTTAATTTACCGAGTAAAACTGCTCCACATAGGCAATATTATTTTTAGAATAAATTGCTGGGAGGCTCATTATGTCCGCACAAATGAATGCAGCATGCTTTTCAGAATACGACAAACTTGAACAAGTGGTGTTATGTAAACCGAAGTACATGACGATAGTAGATACCATTAATGAAACGCAGAAGCATTATGAAAAAGAGGGAATTAATATCGACGTGGCGATGAAACAGCACAGGCATTTTGTCAGCGCATTAAAGGATCAGGGAGTCGAAGTCGTTTTGCTGCCCCCGCTGGAAGTATACCCTGAGCAGGTGTTTACCCGTGACATCGGATTCACCCTTGGAGAAAAGGTGTTTGTTGCTGAAATGGCAGCTGATATACGGCAGGGAGAAGAAAATGTTCTGAAACAATGGCTGGAAGTAAACCAGGTTCCTTTTTACAATCTTACGGGCGATCGTATAGAGGGAGGAGATGTTCTCATCGATGGCCAGACTATATACGCCGGAGTCAGCAGCCGGACCCACGAGGAAGCCATTGACCATCTTCGCAGCCTTTTGCCTGATTATGAAGTCGTATCCGTCCCCTTCACTGATACATATCTTCACCTTGATTGTGTATTTAATATCATTTCACAAGACGAAGCTCTTATTTTTCCAGGAGAGATTCACGGGGAAAAAGTAAAAATGCTGGAATCACGCTATGATTTAATAAAAGTGTCGGAAGAGGAGCAATTCACACTCGGAACGAACGTCCTCTCAATTGGCAATAAAAAGATCTTCAGCCTTCCCATTAATAAGAATGTCAATAAAGAGCTGAGAGCTAGAGGCTATGAGGTTATCGAGGTGGATATCACGGAAATCATCAAATCAGGAGGAGCCTTCCGATGCTGTACCATGCCTGTTAGGCGGAGTAAAGGGTAGGTCCTCTGTTCAACACAAAAACAGCCTCTTCTCACCAGAAGGGCTGTTCTTCTTACTACTTATTCATCATCTCAACACCAGCGGGTTTGATTTTCCATATTTCGCGCGCATATTCGCTGATTGTGCGGTCGCTTGAAAAATAGCCTGAACCTGCAATGTTCATTAAGCTCATCTTCAGCCAATGTTCCCGATCCTCATAAGCCTTTCCAGCTTCTTTCTGGATATTGACATAGGAAGCGAAATCCCGCAATACAAAGTATTGGTCATTTTCCATCAGCAGTGAGTCAAAAATGGGCTCGAACTCATCATCAGCATCCGGGAAAAATCCATTCACAAGCTGGTCGGTCACCTGGCGGATTCGCTTATCATGATGGTAATACTCCCTGGAATTATAACCGCCATTTTGGTAATAGCTGAGCACCTCATCTGCTGTTAATCCAAAGATGAAGATATTGTCATCTCCTGCTTTTTCTTTTATCTCAATATTGGCTCCATCCAGTGTGCCCACTGTCAAAGCGCCATTCATCATGAATTTCATATTGCCTGTGCCGGAAGCTTCCTTGCTTGCCGTTGAAATTTGCTCACTGATATCCGCTGCCGGAAAAATTTCCTCCGCCAGCGAAACCCGGTAATTTTCCAGGAAGATAACCTTTAGAATATCGCTTGTCTGCGGATCGTTGTTTACCTTTTCAGCAACCGTATTAATTAATTTGATGATTTTCTTTGCGTAGTAATAGCCAGGGGAAGCTTTTGCCCCGAATATAAAAGTCCGAGGGTGCATGCGGAACTTGGAATCTTCCTTCAGCCTGTTATATAAATGCATAACATGAAGTATATTTAACAGCTGGCGCTTATAAGCATGCAGACGCTTAACCTGAATGTCAAAAATGGAAGACGTATCAACCATAATGCCCTGCTGATCCTGAATGCGCTTTGCCAATCTTTCCTTGTTCAATTGCTTGATCTGATGCAGCTGTCCAAGGAAAACTCTATCATTCTTATAATCTGCGAGCTCGCGGAGCTTTTCCGGTTCCCGAATCCAGCCTGCCCCAATGCTCTCATTTATAAGACCAGATAAAAGCGGATTGGCTTTCAGCAGCCATCTTCTGTGTGTAATCCCATTGGTTTTATTATTAAATTTCTCAGGAAAAATTTCATAAAACTGATTCATTTCCCGCTTCTTTAAGATTTCTGTATGAAGGGCGGCAACACCATTTACGCTGGAGCTGCCGACAAGGGCAAGATGTGCCATCTTTACCTGGTCGTGCGCGATGATCGCCATATCCTCAATCCGCTTCCAGTCACCCGGGTATCTGTCCCAAAGCTCGCGGCAAAATCGCTCATTGATTTCATTCACAATCATATAAATCCGCGGAAGCAAAGGCTGGAAAATGCGGACAGGCCATTTCTCCAAAGCCTCTGAAAGAGTTGTATGATTCGTATAGGCAATCGTCCGGACGGTAATACCCCAGGCTTCCTCCCAGCCCATTCCCTCTTCATCCAGCAGGATCCTCATTAGTTCAGGAATAGCAAGAACCGGATGTGTATCATTAATATGAATGCTCACATATTCATGGAAATCTCTTAAACTAGTATGCTGCTTTCGATAGGAACGCACAATGGAACGAATACTGGCCGAAACAAGAAAGTATTGCTGCTTCAGCCTCAGAATCTTCCCCTCATCATGGGTGTCATCAGGATATAGAAACTCGGAAACAGATTCGGTCTCCCGCTTATATTTTAAAATATCATGATTTACAGGATAAGGAGACGGCTCAGCATTCCAAAGCCTTAGAGTGTTAATCGTATCTG
The DNA here is from genome assembly GCF_001591465.1 of Cytobacillus firmus NBRC 15306. Lineage (GTDB taxonomy): Bacteria > Bacillota > Bacilli > Bacillales > Cytobacillaceae > Cytobacillus > Cytobacillus firmus. The sequence goes on along the minus strand of NZ_BCUY01000017.1, from coordinate 6,976 downwards.
TTTGATAGCCAGCGACAGGCATATCGTAGGGAACAGCCGAAATTGTCTCAGCATTCACATGGCGGAACACTAGCCTGCCGTTCTCCTCTGCCGTTTCGACTTTGCCCCAAAAAGGAACTTCGATTGCCAGGTCTGCTTTTCTGACTTCCCATACATGGCCGTTCCGCAGCCACTGCTCCGGAAGCTCCACCTGATAGCCATCCACAATTTTCTGCTCAAAAAGGCCATGCTTATAGCGAATTCCACAGCCATGGCCGGGAAGGTTTAAGGATGCCAGCGAGTCCATAAAGCAAGCCGCCAGACGTCCCAGTCCCCCGTTCCCAAGCCCTGCATCTGCTTCGATTTCTTCAAGGCCGTTCAAGTCTATCCCCAGATCTGCCAGGCCATCTTTTACAACCTGCTCAATTCCCAGGTTTATCAGATTATGATGAAGCAGGCGCCCCAATAAAAACTCGATGGATAAGTAATAAACCTGCTTTTCACGGTCGATGCGGTAGCGTTCATTAGTATTAATCCACTCTGTGCTCACATGTTCTCTGATCATATTTCCAAGCGTGAAGTAATGATCTCTTTCTGTGCTTTCACCAAAGCTTTTACCGCATGTCATCTCCAGTTTCTTCAGGAATTCCTCTTTGAACTCATCGCGGTCAGAAAACATGGCTTTCACTCCTTGAAACAAGGCCTGCATATAGCTGATTGTATTTGAAAGCAGATTGGGCCCAGCTGTTATCCATTCCCATTGCATTCTTCATAATTTGCTCCCATATTTTGCTGTCACTGTAAAAGCTTATTGCTCTTCGAATGGTGTAAAGCATGTCATGGGCATTAAAATGGCTGAAGGAAAAACCGTTGCCTTCTCCTGTGTATTCATTGTAAGAATGAACAGTATCATTTAAACCGCCTGTTTCTCTGACGATAGGAATGGATCCATATCTCATTGCAATCATCTGCCCTAACCCGCAGGGCTCAAATTGTGAAGGCATTAAGAATAAATCGGACCCTGCATAGAACTCATGTGCAAGCCCTTCATCAAACCCAATATATGCTTTGCACTTATCGGGGCAGCCCGCTTCCATCTCCCTGAAAAATTGCTCAAACTCAGGATCTCCAGTCCCCAGAATTAGGACTTGAACATCACCCTGCATAAGCTCATGGAACACACATTTTACAAGGTCCAGACCCTTTTGTTTTGTCAGTCTCGTAACCATGGCTATCAAAGGAACTCTTTCCTTCACCGGCAAGCCGAATTTTTTCTGAAGATGAACTTTATTCTCTTTTTTAATCTGCAGCTTTTCAGCGGAATACTTTTCTATTATATATGGATCCCTCTCAGGATTATAAAATTCATCATCAATCCCATTTAAGATTCCTTCCAGGTCACAAGCCCTGCGTTTCAGCAAATCATGCAGCTTCTCACCGAAATACTCTGTTTGAATTTCATCTTTATATGTAGGGCTGACTGTTGTAATTTTATCAGCAGCGACAAGTCCGCCCTTCATGAAATTAATATTTCCGAAGAATTCAAGCTTATCCGGATGAAAATGGCTATAGTCAAGCCCTAATAGATCCCCTAAGGCAGCCCCTGGCATAATCCCCTGAAACTGAAGATTATGAATGGTGAAGACTGTCCGAATGAATTCATACCCCTTTTTCGCACGATACTCAACTCTGAGCAGAAAAGGAATCATCCCGGTATGCCAATCATGGCTGTGAATAACATCTGGACAGTAATCAATATGCTGAAGAGCATCCAGCACGGCTCTGTTAAAATAGGCAAACCTCTCTCCATCATCAAAATAGCCGTATAATTTTTCACGGTTAAAGTAATATTCATTATCAACAAAATAGAATAAGATTCCCTGGTGCTCAAGTTCTTCAATTCCGCAATACTGGTTTCTCCAGCCAACCTGAACTGTAAACTCGCACTTTTTAAACATTTTCTTTTTTAAGTCATCTGATATGGAACCATATTTCGGAAGAATCACCCGTACGTCAGTCCCCTGTTTGGCAAGCTCTTTCGGGAGTGAACCGGCTACGTCGGCAAGACCTCCGGATTTGACGAATGGAACACATTCAGAAACAGCAAACAATACTTTCACGAGTTCATCAGCGCTCCTTGTACGGTACCCTTGCGAATTACCAGAGGCATTTCATGTCTTCCCTCAATTCTGGCACCGGATTCTACTTTAACATCTTTATCTAAAATAACTGAGTCTAAAACACAGTTTTCGCCAATGTGAGTTTTTTGCATGATTATACAATTTTTCACGACTGAGCCCTTGCCAATTTTGACTCCGCGGGAGATAATGCTGTTCTCGACTGTTCCTTCAATCATGCATCCATTTGCAATCATCGAATTCTTTGCGCTCGCACCTTTCACATATCGGGTTGGCGGTTCATCTTTTACTTTTGTAAAAATCGGCTGGCTGCGCAGAAAAATATTTTTCCATGCCTCCGGTTCCAATAGCCCCATGCTGGCCGCAAAGTAATTTTCAATGGAATCAATCATGACAGCCAAACCGGTATATTCATAATTGCATATTGTATACGAATGGTGAATATCTGTAACAACATCACTCATGCACGTGTATCCTGTTTCGTTTCTATTTTCTATTAAACTAATAAGCAGCGAAGTTTTAACAAGGTACATTTCAAGGGAGCGTCCATCCTGGCGAACAACTGTAATATCACACCCCGTCATAATATGTCTATCCAGAACAGGCCTGAAATCCATATTAAAAACGGTAAAACAGTTTGAGATTAATGCATACTCCTGTTTGCTTCGATAAAAATAATCCAAATTGGCAGCAAAGTGATTGAAAGATCCGATCCCTATACTTGGACTATCCAGCAAAGGTGACGGGAAAAAGAATAGCCCATCCCTTTTTCTGTTTAGGTCCCAGTTTTTCCCTGAACCAAGATGATCCATTAAAGAGCGATACTGATACTTCGGAAATATGGCAACACTCTCAATATCCGAGTTGACCATATTGGAGAGAACAAAATCGATCAGCCTATAGCGGCCTGCAAACGGAACAGCTGCGAGCGACCTGTGTACTGTCAATTCCTCTAAATCTTCATGGTAGGTTGTTGCGTCTATCACACCAAGCATTCTCTTCTTCATGACATTCCCTCCCGTTTTATTGGCCAGGGGCCGTTTTGGCATCCAGGCTGTGAATTAAGAACAAATTCCCTGTATCATTTCCGGTGTTATCAGAATAATTTCATCATCTTCTTCGGAAGCACTAATCACAACGCCATCAGGTATGTTCAGTCCGCTTGGCACTATCGCCTTTTCAATATAGACATTTTCACCAATTACAGCATCAGGCATGATGACCGATTCACGGATCACCGTATTCTTCCCAACCAGCACCCCTTGAAAAAGCACTGACTTTTCAACTTCCCCTTCAATTGTACAGCCTTCATTTATCAAAGACTCTGCAACCTCAGCTTGAGTTGAAATATACTGTGGAGGATGATTCGGATTCACCGAATAGATCCGCCAATCATGATCAAAAAGATTCAGCTCGCATTCATCATCCAATAAATCCATATTTGCCTCCCACAGGCTCTTGACTGTACCGACATCCTTCCAATAGCCATTGAACGGGTATGCGAACAGCTTTTTATTTTCGTCAAGCATTAATGGAATGATATCCTTCCCGAAGTCATGGCTCGATTCCGGATTGCGGTCATCCATTTCCAAATATTCCTTTAAAACAGACCAATTAAATATATATATTCCCATGGAGGCCAGATTATTTTTTGGATAAGCCGGTTTTTCCTCAAATTCTGCGACGCGCATCTCCTCATCCGTGTTCATTATGCCGAACCGGCTTGCCTCCTGCCAAGGTACTTTAATAACAGAAATAGTGGCCTCCGCACCTTTTTCAATATGATAATTCAGCATCAGCTCATAATTCATTTTATAAATATGATCACCGGATAAAATCAGGACATATTCAGGATCATACTGCTTTAAAAAGTTAAGGTTCTGGTAAATGGCACTGGCTGTTCCCGTATACCATTTGACTTCCGATGATTCACTGTAAGGGGGCAGCACTGTCACGCCGCCGTTCTTTCTATCAAGATCCCATGCACTGCCTATGCCAATATACGAATTCAGAACCAGCGGCTGATATTGTGTCAGAACACCGACTGTATCAATTCCGGAATTAGTGCAATTGCTCAATGTAAAATCAATGATTCTATACTTTCCTCCAAAAGGAACTGCCGGTTTTGCCAGGCTTTTTGTCAGAGAACTAAGCCTGCTCCCTTTCCCTCCTGCTAATAGCATTGCGACGCACTTTTTCTTTCCCATTTTCCTTCCTCTCCTTCCGATGTTTTACAGGGCGTAATATTGAAATGCCAAATGGCGGAATAGACATTTCCAAACTGAATGGCTTGCCATGAAACTCTTTTTCCTCACTCTTAAGGACCCTCTTGTTGATGCAATTTGATCCTCCAAAGCTATCACTGTCACTGTTAAATATCTCCCGATAAGATCCAATATTTGGAACGCCTATACGGTATTTAGGATAGATAGCCGGTGAAAAATTGCAGACAATTACGAGATAATCATCCTCTTTAGAGCCTTTCCTGATAAAGGAAAAGATGGATTGATGCGAATTATGACAATCAATCCATTCAAAGCCATCCTGAAGGTGATCAAGCTCAAAAAGAGGCTTGGAACGTTTATAAACCTTTATTAATTCTTTCACATAATCATTTGCTTTTTTATGCATCTCGTAATCCAGCAGATGCCAATCAAGCTGATCTTTGTCTTTCCATTCGGAAAATTGCCCGAGCTCACTCCCCATGAATAGAAGCTTCTTGCCGGGATGGGCAATCATATAGCCAAGGAGGAGCCTGTATTGGGCAAACTTTTTCCAGTAATCGCCAGGCATTTTATCCAGCAGCGATTTTTTTCCGTGGACAACTTCATCATGTGAAAAAGGCAGTATGAAGTTCTCTGTAAAAGCATACAAAAGCGAAAATGTCATTTTCCCATGCACACCAGATCGCCTCTCGGGCTCTGTTTCCATATATGTAAGAACGTCATTCATCCAGCCCATATTCCACTTATAATGAAAACCCAGCCCTCCATAATGAACTGGTGCAGTCACTTGCGGCCAATCTGTTGAATCCTCTGCCATCATGAGAAAGGAAGAATCATATTGTGAAACCACTTTATTGAGGTTTTGCAGGAAACGGGTACCAAACGGATTTTCTGTTTTTCCATCCCGGTTCGGCCAATAAATTATATTAGCGACCGCATCAACCCGAAAGCCGTCAATATGGTATTTCTCCATCCAAAAAACAGCGTTGGAAATAAGAAAGCTCTGCACTTCATTTTTGCCGAGATCAAAATTGGCGGTGCCCCAGACCCGGTTCTCTCTGTCGCCTTCTGTTTCATACTCATACAAATACGAGCCATCAAACTGATAAAGGCCATGGGCATCTTTGCAGAAGTGCCCCGGCACCCAGTCCAGAATCACCCCAACATCATGCTGGTGGCATTGATCAACAAAATACATAAAATCATGCGGACTGCCATAACGGCTGGTAACCGAGTAATAACCTGTTCCCTGATAACCCCAGGAAGCGTCGAGCGGATGCTCGATTAGAGGAAGCAATTCTATATGCGTAAACCCATGCTCCACCACATATGGTATTAATTCATCTGCAAGCTCCCGGTAGGTATACAGACTTCCAGATTCTTTTTGCTTCCACGAACCAAGATGTACCTCATAAATGACCGCAGGCTCTGTAAAAATAGGCTTCTTTTCTTTTTTTTGCATCCATTTGCTGTCATTCCACTGATAGCCGTCCAGCGAATATACTTTAGAAGCTGTATTCGGCCTGACTTCTGAAAAAAAGCTATAAGGATCAGCCTTTAATAGCATATCTCCTCTCTTTGTTGTAATTTCATACTTATACAAGGCACCTTCCATGTTTCCATCCAGCTGAATAATCCAGACACCTTCATTATTCACTCTATGTAAGGTATAGCCTTCTCCATTCCAATCATTAAAATCACCGACTAGTCTGATAATTTCAGCATTCGGTGCCCACACACAAAAACGGGTAATCACTGCTTCTCCGTTTGAAACTACATGTGCACCAAATAACTGGTGACTCTCATAAAATGTCCCTTCATGGAACAAATGCAGCTGATAATCGGTTGGAAACAAAGTATCCACTACCATCCTTCTCCCCACCCAGTCTCGTTTCTTTTGACTTTTATGTTATATTCGCTGAACCTGAGAAAAGTCCTCGTAAAAGTTTTTTTAATTTTATGACAACAACGTTCATATTCCGCTAATAACCGATAGCATTATGCCCATTTTAACAGCCTTCGATATATTCTCCGGTAAACTTAGACAAAATAAAACAAAATATGCAAGCAAAAAATGAAAGGAGAATAATATTTTGAGTAATAAAGAAGAGGAGTTTTTATTGAATGAGGCATCCAAAAAGGAAATAAGGATTCCGCTATTTGAAGCACCGGATGGAAAGATAATGGCCACTGGTGATATGTTTAGAGGCCCCTATACGGGAATATCTTCGGATATTGATTTGAATAATCCCGGCAATAAATTAAGCAGGGAAGAAGAGAAATTTGATTAAACAGGAGCGGAAATGAACCTAAAATAGAGTTACTCAAAGACAACAAAAAGCTGCCAACAAATTGTTGACAGCTTTTTTTGTATGACCCCTACGGGATTCGAACCCGTGTTACCGCCGTGAAAGGGCGGTGTCTTAACCGCTTGACCAAGGGGCCAATATGGCGGAGAAGGAGGGATTTGAACCCTCGCGCCGGTTACCCGACCTACACCCTTAGCAGGGGCGCCTCTTCAGCCACTTGAGTACTTCCCCATATATGGCTCCGCAGGTAGGATTCGAACCTACGACCGTTCGGTTAACAGCCGAATGCTCTACCACTGAGCTACTGCGGAACAGTTATATAAAA